>JAXMMN010000104.1:0-10318 GCA_034366485.1 Bdellovibrionales bacterium | reverse complement strand
CTTTTTAATGAAACCCACCGTGTCTGAGATCAGAATCCGTGGTGTTGTTTCCGGGTGAAGCATTCGCACAGTCGTATCGAGTGTCGCAAAAAGTTTGTCGGCAACATAGACGTCGCTCCCTGTGAGTGCGCGCATGAGGGACGACTTGCCGGCATTTGTATAGCCGACCAACGCAACCGTGTTTTCTTGTGAACGACGAGATCGACGCGTGTCTTGCTCTTGATCAATCGCAGAAAATTCGTCTTTCAAAGCCTTGATACGGTCTCGGATCGCGCGTCGATCGAGCTCGAGAGTTGATTCTCCCGCTCCTTTGCCGCCCATTCCTCCAGCGCTTCCTCGGTCATCATCGCCAGAAGTTTCACGTAACCTTGGGGCGACGTAGGTGAGTCTCGCAATTTCAACTTGAAGCTTCGCCGCGCGCGTTTTTGCGTGACGGCTGAAGATTTCAATAATGACGCCGGTTCGGTCGAGGGCTCTTGCCGCAGTGGCCTTTTCAAGGTTGCGAAGCTGCGAGGGCGAAAGCTCACAGTCGAAAACGACGTGTTCGGCGAGCTCCATTGGCGCACCGTCTTCGACAAGCGGTACGTGACTGGGGCCAAGCTCTTCGATTTCATCTTCCTCGACGGCTTCGAGCTCTGCCAACTCTTCCGCAAGTTCTTCGTCTTCAAGACGTTTTTCTTCGTCTTCTTTTTCTTTTCTCAAAGCCGCTTTGTGTTTTTTCTTTGCAACATAAGGCCCGACTTCTCCCGGTCCACCGGTCCACTTTGCAAGTTCGCGAAGCTTTCCCTCGCCTAATACGACGGCTGAATTCGTCGATTTTCGCTTCTGCCAGAGGCGTCCAATGACACGATAGCCCAGTGTTGTGACCAGTCGTTCTAATTCATCTAGCGAGCTTTGCAGCTCGTGATCGGTGAGGCCCGGAGTTTTTACTCCAACGAGAACAGCGGTGGGGATTTTGGGAGTTTGATCGTAATTGCTCATGTGGGGGCCGAACTTAGCATGCCTCCCGCGATGGGAGAAGCAGTCTCTGCGCGAAATCTTGGCAATGTCAGGATTTATCACCGGCCTTCTGAACAGTTTCCTAACTCGATCACAACTCGCAATTTAAAGCGTCGCCAAGTTAGTTATCGGGAAGTCGCTAAGGAATTTATTGGCAAAGTCATTGGAGGTTTCGTGAAGAATTTTAGCAAGATTGCCGCTCTGGCAGCGGGTTTGGTGTCGGTTCTCACCTTGAGTTCGAACGCAGAGGCGGCTTGCCCTGTTGGACTTGAGACTCGTGGAGTCGTTTCAGGCAAAGAGATCTGCGCTTTGCGCGGCAAATACCTTAGCCAAAAGCTCACGCTTTCGTCAGGTCAGGATTACGTTTTGGAGGGTGGAGTTTACATCGGTGGCGACAATGCCTCGAATTCTGAGCTCTTTATCGAGCCAGGGGTAAAAATCTTCGGTCAATCTGGTGCCGACTTCCTTGTGATTACACGTGGATCCAAAATATACGCCCAGGGCACAGCCCAAGCGCCGATCGTCTTCACATCGGCAAAAACAGCGGCACGCAAGCGCGGCGAATGGGGCGGTCTAGTTCTTAACGGAAATGCGACCATCAATGCCTGCAAAGCGGGAGCGGCGGTATGTGAAGGTGAAGGCGAAGGCGGTACTGGCAAATACGGTGGCACAAATGATGATGATAGTACTGGCATCCTAAAATATGTCCGAATTGAATTTGCTGGATTTCCTGTTTCGCCAGACAACGAGCTAAACGGAATCACCTTCAACGCTGTCGGACGCAACACGATCGTTGATTACATCCAGGTTCACATGAACGCGGATGACGGAATTGAATTCTTTGGTGGAACTGTCGGAGTTAAGCACGTTGTTTTGACCGGAAACGAAGATGATTCGTTGGACTGGGACTTCGGCTGGCGCGGTCGCGCTCAATTCGTTGTTATTCAACAGTACGCTGATTCGGCGGACAATGGTTTTGAATCAGACAACAACAAGTCTCCTCAGAATGCATCGCCGCGTTCGATGCCAACGCTTTCCAACGTGACAATGATTGGTGCCGAGACAAAAGGTGCTTACGGAATGCTTCTTCGCAAAGGAACAGGCGCTCAGATGTCGAACATGTTGATCACAGGTTTTGCAAAAGCCGGGATCGATATCGATGACACAGAGACTTTCAATCACGGTGCCTCTGTTTCCGGAGCTACGCTGGTTCCAGCAGGTTTGACGATGACCAATTCGATCGTCTTCAATAAAAAGAATTTCGAAGTCGGCGAAACCGATTCAGCTGGAGCGTTGATTCAAGAGCCATGGTTGATTGAATCTTGGTTCAAAACACAAGATGGCAACATGACCGTTGATCCGATGCTTGCTGGTTGGCTTCCAAAAGCTGGTAGCCCCGCTATTGGCGCAGGTGTGGCTTCAGACGATACATGGTTTGATTTTGTTGATTACGTCGGGGCCTTTGCTGATCAGAGCGATGATTGGACAAAAGGTTGGACTCAGACGGCAAGAGACTAAATTGAAGACAGCCTTCCAGAGGGTTCAATCAATTGATTCAGCAATGCTCGCAGGACCGAAACAAAGTCCTGCGGGCGTCGCCCGTTTTAGCGCTGTGACTTTTTTGGTTTCGTTTTTTCTGATTTCACATAGCGGCATCGCGGTGGGACAGTCTGTCACCAAATTGGCGGCTAAAATCGAAGCTCCAGTTGAAGTTTTGCAAGGTGAAGGCGTTCTAGAAATCAGCGTCTTTCCTGAGGCGGGTCTTGAACTTCAAAATATTTTAGTCAACGGAAGCGAAGTAAAAGTAGACTCTGCCGGCTTTCTTCGTCTGAACGTCGCACCAGGTCTACACAAAATAGGAATTCCTTCAGTTGAAGGCGAAGTCCAAATCGAGGTTGATCGTGATCGGACGGCCGTTGCGGTTCTTCGACTGCGAAACAATCAGGTCATTGCTGATGTCGAAAACGCAAAAAGTCCTCCCGTCGCCGCGCAAGGCCCGGCTCCGGTTTCTAGCGGTAAAAAATCCCTTCAATCAGTCATCGGAAAACGAAAATTTACTCTCAAGACAGCCGACGGTCTACCTGTTCGCTCGGCTCGTGTTTTCCTAGATGAACCAGACAATTTGTCAGGGCAAGATGTCGTTGAATCAGATGGAAATGGTGAATTCACGATTGAAAACGCATCGGCTTCTGGTTTCACGATCACTCATCGGCAGTTTGAAACAAAGTCGTTTCAACCTAGTCTCGAAAAGTCGGTTGAGCAGGTCGGGCAAACAATCATCTTAAAAGAGGCAACTTCGGAATTAGAAGAGGTGCGTGTTCTGGCGCCGACGATTCGCGGAGGTATAAGTGCATTGGTCGAACTTCGAAGAAAAAACCGCGGAGTCGCTGAAGTACTTGGCTCAGAACAAATGGCTAGAACGGGAGATAGCGATGCAGCGGCAAGCCTTCGGCGCGTGACTGGACTAACGCTGGTCGCAGGCAAGTATGTTTACATTCGTGGTCTCGGCGAGCGCTACTCTTCGATTCTGTTAAATGATTCGACGTTGTCGAGTCCCGAACCAGCAAGGCGTGTTGTCCCACTCGATCTGTTTCCGACCAATGTCTTAGAGTCAGTCGTGATTGAAAAGTCCTACTCGGCCGAACTTCCTGCGGAGTTTGGTGGTGGCACAATTAAAATTGGAACGAAGCCGATCCCGGATCGATTTTCTGCAAAAGTTTCGGTGGGTCTTGGCTTTGGCGCAGAGTCGCAAAGTCTTGGCTATCAAGGGGGAACCCTCGACTATTTTGGAATTGATGACGGCACAAGGAAGCTTCCGCAGCTTGTGGCAGATCAGACGAGCGATGGCCGACGTTTGAAAGAACAAAATCCACTTTTTGCGGATGGTTTTACGCCCGCCGAGCTGCAGGCAATGGGCCGAAGTTTTAAAAACACCTGGTCGGCTAAAGAGGAAACAGTTTCCGCCGTTCCAAGTCTCAGTTTTTCGATTGGCAATCGACGACAAGTATCGCCGAGCGTCGTTATTGGCGGTCAGGTTGGAGCACTTTTCGGATCTGATGCCGATTTTCTTGAAAAGAAGTCCAATCGATTCTCCATTGGCAGTGGCGGTGGATTGGTTCCCGATTCGGATTCGATCGCTAAAGAAGCAACAAAAGAGGTGCGGCTTGCCGGTACGGCAGACTTTGGCGCTAACTTGAAGACGTCGGTTGGAGATCAGAAAGTTTCGTCTTCGCTATTGCTGCTCCGAAACTCAGAGGATTCGATCTCTGCGACTTCAGAATCTACAGCGAATGGTCGTTATCAGACGACGGAATTGAACTGGGTCGAGCGAGAGCTTTTTATTCGCCAAATTCGCGGCGAGCATGAACTCAGCGCCTTAACTATTAAGTGGAGGCATTCGCAATCAGATGCAGGTCGTCTTGCTCCGGATAGTCGATCCCATCGCTACATTCTAGAAAATGATCGCTACGTTTTTTCAACTCGTGCAGATGGAAATCAGCGGAGTTTTTCAAAATTGGATGATCAAACGACCGAGTGGGGAATTGATATCAAGTCCGGAATCGACATCGCTCGCCTCGGTCGTTGGGACTTGAGTTTAGGCGTGGTTCGTACCGAACGAAATCGGGTCTCCGGACTTCGTCGTTTTCACTTTCGAGATGTTCGGACATCTGCTTCAGATGTGGACTTAACAAAACCTGTCGAAGAGATTTTGAAAGAAGAAAACATTGCACCGGATTCGTTTCAAATTTTAGAAACGACTCGAGAAACTGATAACTATAGGGCGGGTCAAGTCGTGCGCGGACAATCGGCCACGATCGATTGGGTGCCAAGATCAGGTGTACGGCTTTCCTATGGTCTCCGCTTTGAAACTTCTGACCAAGATGTTTTGACATACAATCTATTTGATCCAGAAAACAAGCCGGTAAAGGCTGGTCTTTCATCGGAAGACATTTTACCAGCTGTCGGTGCATCTTGGGAGTTCGCATCTTACGGCTCCAGTCGCCAGCAGCTTCGCGCGACATATTCAGAAACGGTATCGCGCCCTGACTTTAAAGAGCTCTCTACCGCTCCCTACACAGATGAAGAAACTGGCCAAGAGATTATCGGAAACAATCGCTTGCGCGGGGCTGTTTTGAAAAACACTGATATTCGCTATGAGTGGTATTTGAACACGGAGGAATCGCTTTCCGTTGCCGCGTTTAGAAAAGAGTTTTTGCATCCCATCGAACAAATCATTCGGCCCGGCTCGGATGGAACCATTCGAAGCTTTGACAATGCTGAGTCTGCGCTTAACACGGGCCTTGAATTTGAAACCCGTCTCAAGCTTCGACGATTGAGCGGATATTTGCGGCGACTGACTTTTGCGACCAATGTGGCTCTCATCGATTCGTCGGTCGAATTGAACGCTGGAAATCAAGGTGTCCAAACTTCCAATTCACGACCGCTTCAGGGGCAATCTCCATGGGTTTTAAATCTTCAGCTTTTTTACGATCGCCCGACTTCAAAGATCAATGCAGGTCTTTTGTTTAATATGATTGGACCAAGGATTCGCGAAGCCGCTTCTGGGGGATTGCCGGATCTCTACGAACAGCCTATCGAGCAGCTAGATGCGGTTGGTTCTTGGACAATGTCGAATCAGCCTTTCACATGGCAACTTCGGCTAAAAAATCTTCTTGATCCAGAAACGAAGCTTACTCAAGGCGATCAAACGGCACTCAGCTATCGGCGTGGGCGGGCGATCAATGTTTCTATGTCGGCGGTGTTTTGATGAGTTTTAAGATGTTGATTTCACTTGTGCTACTGAGCTTGACGCCGGGTTGCGGATATCACGAATCGCGGTCGATAAATGATTCGCCCAAAGAGACTCCTCCCGAATCGCGAGCGTTGACGGAAGCAGAAGAGGTGCAGTCAGAAATTCAATCGGGCCAGGCGGATCGAATTTTCAGAAGAATCGATAGCGGCATGAGTTTGAACTTTCGAGTTTCGAAGGGGAAAACACTTCTGATGGAAGCTGCGATTTGGCGACAGGTAGACATCGTGAAAGCGTTGCTCTTGCGCGGTGCAGATCCTTTGATTCTGGATGACGACGGAAAATCGGTGCGAGATCACGCCCAAGGAAACGCCGACATTCTTCGCTTGCTGCCGACGGTAGTGGACCTAGATACCATTTTGCGCGTTTTTCAACTGGTCGAAGCCGGCGATTACCGAAAGTTAAAAGCAGAGCTCGATCAAGGGCTGGATTCAAATTTGCGAAATGAAGCGGGTGACACTTTGCTCATTCACGCTGTTCGCCTGGGCGTTCGCTCGGTGGTAGCGACACTAGTGAGATATCCGGGAATTCAACTGAGTGAGCGCGACAGAAACGGAAAAACAGCTTTGATGATCGCGCGCGAATTAGGAAATGCTCAAATCGAAAAAGAACTACTTGCCCGTGGTGCAACTGAATAGGAGTCGGTAAATGGAAGAAAGATTTTTTGAAGTCGCTCACTTAGCAGATCGCGGTGTCTTGTATCTACTTGTGATTCTGAGTCTTGTTAGCCTTGTGATCATCGCTGAACGGTATTTTACTTTGACCAAAGCAGCGAAGCGGGCAAATGACCTGAATGCTGGGATCCAAAAAGTGCTCGCTAGCGCAAACATGGAAAGCTACAAATCACTTCTGGGTATCGGCGGCGAACTAGAAAACCGATCTGTCGATCTCGGCGTTCAAGCGATTCGAGTTTCTGGAAGTCGCGGGCTTCGCGAGTCTTTCGATACTTTGATTCTTTTGGAAAAACCGAAGCTAGAGAGATCACTTGGTTTTCTAGCTACTGTCGGCGCAAATGCTCCATATATAGGCCTGTTTGGAACAGTGCTCGGAATTATGAAAGCATTTAAGGATCTCGGCGGTGCTTCCGAGGGCGGGCAAGGGGCCGTGATGGCGGGAATTTCCGGTGCGTTGATTGCGACTGCCGCCGGGTTGATGGTCGCAATTCCAGCTGTTTTAGCGTTCAATTATTTTCAGAAACTCGTGAAGCAGGTCATTACCACCATGGAAGCCATTCGCGAACTTGCTGTCATCGTTGCTGAGAGAGGTTCGTGATGGCTGCCAAAGCTTCAAGTGACCAAGAGATCATTGCAGACATCAATATCGTCCCTCTGGTTGATATCATCTTGGTTGTGTTGATCATTTTTATGGTAACAGCGACAACTTTTTCGGGAAAAGAAGTAGAAGTCGAACTTCCAAAAGCCTCGACCGGTGGCGACGCGTCGGCTGTGCCACTCACAGTGCAAGTGAATTCCACTGGACGATTTTTTTTAGACGGAAATGAAGTTGATGAATCGACCCTTCGCCTTGAGGCTGAAAAGCGCTCGGCCTTGAATCCAGAGAGTCAGGCTGTGATTTCCGCAGATGTATCAGCGTCCCATGGGTCTGTCGTTCGTGCCTTGGATGCAGTTAAGTCCGGAGGAATCGCGAAGTTGGCAGTTTCAGTTGAAGGAGAGGCACAATGATTCGATATCTCATTCTTGCTTTGGTTTTTTGTTTTGAAGTTCCCAATGTGGCCAAAGCCGAGGGTTCATTCCAAAGTGATTCTTTCGATCAAATCATGAAGCTCCGCCTAGAAGTGGAAGAAAAAAATACGCTCTGGGAGCAGGAAAAAAAGCGTCTACAGGCCGAGTATGAAACTGTGGTGAATAGGGCCGGCGAAATTCAAACAGAGGTTTTGCGAAAGCGGTCCCAGCTCGAGATCTTGAAGGCGCGTGGAACGTCTCAGCTAAAGCGATCTGAACGCCGGCAAACAGTGAGTGGATTAGATCGAAAAAATTTGATGGACGCTGTTTCGGAACTTAAATCCGTATCAGATCGCTTGATTCCCTTTGGTCGTACGGAGACGCGAGCAAAGCTGAGCCGCATTTCTGACGACTTGGTTCACGGCAGAGGTTCTGTTGACGAACTTGCTGTCGACTTTGCCCACCTTCTTAAGTCTGAACTGAAGCTCGCTCGCGGGGCTCATATAGTGAAAGAGCAGATTCAGGTAGAAGGCGAAACAGTTTCGGTGGAAGCGGCGTTGATTGGTGGATACACGGCAGTCTTTGCGGCGGCCGATGGACGAGCGGGTAAATGGAATGTAAAGGAAAAGCGTCCGCAATGGGTGACGGAGGCGAAAGAAAAGTCTCGCACATTTGCGGTGCTTGAAACTTTTAGGAAAACGGCGAACGGAAATCGCCCAGTCATCCTCGATTTCGATTTGGAGGCAAAATGAAAGTCATGACACTGATTCAATTGTCTCTTTGTCTTTTGGTGGGCCTTCCATATTCAGCGGCGATCGCAAATACAGAATCCGAAAATCACGCTCAGATTGTAGCTAAAGAAATAGCGGCACTTCAATCCCTCAAGTACGGTCTTGATCTTCAGGTTTCTCAATTGAGAAAGGCACACGAAGTAAAAATGAGTTTGAAGAACTCCCAGTTGCAGAAGCTTGAGTCGGAACTTGCGAGACTTCATGTTGAGGTGGATGAGGCACAAAGCCGCTTTGACGAAAATGAGAAGAAGTCCAAGGCGCTGAACTCCGGCGGTGGACTTGAATCGGCGACCAAGGATTTGCGAAAGACGCTGGAGGCTTTTGAGGCGAGATCCCGAAAGACCGCTTATTCGATTGATTCGATGCGAGCATTTCGAGACGAGGCCTCAGAGGTCGTTAAAGTGCTTAGCCGTTCAAATCAAGTTCGAGAAGAAGCGGGTGCGTTCAAACTTAAAGATGGAACCGTCACTCAAGGGGGATTGCTGTGGTTGGGTGAAACGGCTGTCTTCGGCAAATCCGAAAGTGGGTTGATTCCGCTCGGACCAGATGGTGTCGGAGGGTGGCTTGCTGCCCCGAAAGCCGTCGTGTTTTCGGACTTGCGGTCAAAAGTTGATTTGTCGACGATCGCAACGACCTCCGATCGCTTGGCGGGCTTCATTCCAATTTTTTGGTTAGCGCTTCTTGGAATGGCAGTCAGTTGGCTTTTCGTTTCGATTGCGAAGCAATAAGCTTATGAAATCGATTGGGTTAAGAGTTTTTGCTTTTGTCCTTTTTGGTGTCATTGCGATTTGGGTGGCGGTTGATGTCAGTCCGGTGACGCCAGATTTTTTGAAGGAAAAGCCGTTTCCAAAAGCTATTTCTAAAAAGCGACAGCCAATAGAAATTGAAGACGTTCAAAAGCCAGCACCGAAAGTTCCTTCAGCTCAAGAAGTTCCTCAACGAATTGCGAACCTCGATCAGCTTCGACCGCAGGTTACTTCTGCATTGAAGGGTTTTGGTGAGGGCAGTGGTGAATTCGGCGGGGACTTTAGTGAAAGTGGCGGGCAGGGCGCGAAGGCAGGGGCGGCGGTTGATAAAGCAGGTATCGAGAGACTTGCGAAAGCTTTAAAGAAAGTAGACCCACGTTTTCCACAAAGTGCCCGCGAAAAAAATGTTTCGGGCTTTGTCGTCGTGGAGGTTCAAGTTTCATCATCGGGGCTACCGGTGAAAGTGCGAGTTCTAGAATCTGAACCTCCAGGGGTCTTTGACGCCTCGGCAGTCGAGGCGCTGCGATCTTGGGTGTTTGAGCCCGCGATGCTCCGGGGTCAGCCAGTTGCGAGCAACGTCGTTCAGCGAGTGCGCTTTGATCTTGAATAAGAAGGCGAGAATGAAAATGAACGTGCTTGGAACTAGTTTGTTTTTGTCGGTGGTACTTTCCGCGCCGTTGGCGTTGGCTTTTGTTCGCTCGGAAATTCCAGAAAGCTACGATGACTTTGAAGGAACCGAACTTGCTGTCAAACTTGCAGTGGACGGAAAGTTTAAATTGGCAGAAAAGGTTCTTAGCGTCAGCCAAACTTTAGATCGTAAGTCTCATGCCAATCGTGAGCGGGTTCTCGGTCTTTTGTTAGAAGAGAGCGCGAGCGGTAAGTCTGATCTTGCAAAGGCATCGCAGCATTTTGCAGCATCTCTTAAAATTGTGGAATCAACGGAGACCCACTTTGATAAACAGAGAGTAGATTTTGCGAGAGAAGACTACTTAGGCTGCTCGGAAAGTGTGCGGAGATCAAGGATGCAACTTTCGTCCTCGTCCGCTTCAAAAATTAGAATAGCAACCAAGTGCCTACGTCAGGCGAACAGCCTTCCAGAGGCACTAGATTTGATTCGTCTCGTCCTAAAAAGTCAGCCCTCATTGAGGGTTAATCCTGTCATCGCGTCCGAACGGGTCGAAATCCTCGTTGATCTTGGCCTTCATGAAGTGGCTCTCGAAATCGCAATTGCGACCATGAAAGACATGGCCAACCTCGAGCAGCCTGGCATTTCGAGTTTCGCTTTGGATC
>JAXMMN010000103.1:0-4361 GCA_034366485.1 Bdellovibrionales bacterium | reverse complement strand
CGAAGAGAGATTCACGAGTTCAAGTTGTCGGCTGACCGTTTTTCGCGCCTCGATGGCCATTTCACCTAGCGAAATGGCCGCCGGTAACGCAAGAAGCTGTGTATCTAGGGCTTTAATGATTTGCACACGGCCAGCACCTTGTCGGCTGAGCGAAAGGCGTTTTCCTTCCACGTCATTCATGGTCTTTGCCGTGCCCATTGCTACGGATTTCAGTTCGGCAGCACTCAAAGTCGGAAACTTCTGGCGAAGCAAAGCCATGACACCAGCCATGTGTGGACCAGCCATCGATGTACCTGACATCTGCATTCCAGCAGTTCCTCCGCCGATGCGAGCGGAAACAATTTTTTCGCCTGGGGCAGAGATTTCTGGTTTCAGTGCTCCGTCAATCGATCGTGGACCGCGCGACGAGAAGTCCGCCATCGTGTCGATCAGCTGTGGCTTTTCGATGACCAGCGGTGACGTCATTTCTGAAATCACGTCGCCTTTTTTCATTTGCTCTTTTAGTTCGTCGGCCAATGTCTTTGAAATCATCACGCCGGGGATTTCGTACTTGGTTCCGTCGCCACCACCCATGACGATTGGATCGCCAGGTTGGTTGTTGGCGATGATGACGCCGATGGCTCCGGCTTCCGCGGCACGCTTAATTTTGTCAGCGAATGCAACGACTCCGCGATCGATGAATGCGATTTTTCCTTGGATCGCCAATTTCAATTCTGGTGAAAAATCTTGATCGGCAACTCCGCCATAGACAAGCGGCGCGATCACGCTTCCGCTTTCAGCGAGTGGTTTTGTGATGGCACCTTCAATGGCTTCAACAAGAATTTCTGGTTTGTCGACAGTCGTGAACTTCAGCGCACGAAAGCGCCAGTTGTGGTCCATGTCGTCGACCGAGGCCGCAACAGAAAGCGCTTCGTCGGTGGCGCCTGGCGAACCGACGATGTACGGCACGTCGCCGCTGTTACCGCCAGAGGCAACAACGCTTGTTCCTCCGAGTGAGAGATTGCGAATCGCTTCTGAATACAAAATGTGTCCGCTTCCATAGCCAGAGCCCAGAGACAAATTCACCACGTCGAGGCGATCAGCAAGATCTCCGTCGCCGTTGGGATCGGCTGCGAATTCAAGCGCCGCGATGACAACTGTGTCGTTTGTTGATCCATCCGCGCCAAAAACTTTCAGCGCGTAAAGCGCCGCATCCGGAGCAACGCCGTCATAGGTGGTTTGACCATCGCCAATGCCTGCGACTGTACCCGCAACGTGCGTCCCATGACCGCCTTCGTCCATTGGGTTTGCATCGATTTTTGGAACGCGATCTTCAAAGCTAGGCGCGCCCGAATTGTACTTCGTTCCAACGAAGTCGACGCCACCGACGACTTTTGCGTTGGGAAACGCCGTCGTCGGCTTTTCTGGATCAACGGCTTTGAACGCGTCTTCGGTTCCGACGCCACCAAGCATAGAGTGTGTGAAATCGATTCCGCTGTCGATGATTCCGACCTTCATTCCTTGGCCGCGAATGCCGCGCTGGTGCGCTTCGGTTCCGCCGATGAACTTAACGGAGTTTCGAGCGGCGAGAGTTTTGGTCGCGTCGACGATGGAAGATTCTTCTTTTGGTAAAGTCGGACGGGCAAAGTGACCGGCGCTTTCAATGTGAGCGACGCCGCCAAGTCGACCAATTTTTTCCGCAAGCTCTTGTGGCGCAACAACGGCGAAACCGTTGATCAGCATTCGGTAACGATAAACGACTTTAATTTCCGACGAAAGCGCAGTGAGCTCCTTCAAAACCAGATCTTGTTCGGCAGCCAAAGCTTTCACGAGATCGGGACTCGCGGCTAAAGTGCCGTTTTCTTTCTTGAGGCTGGTGAACAGCGGTGCCGACTTCAATTTCACCAAAAAGAAGGCGTGTGAATCGGGCGTTGGGCGCGTGCTGAAGATTGCCTGCCAGTCGAACGATGATGTTGGAAGTAAAACTGGGTGCTGAACGGTAGGCTTGGGGCTGCAGGCCACCAAACTCAAAGACGTTAAACCCAAAACTGAAACACGATGCAGCAATCCTTTGAACATTCAGTCCCCCCTCGTGAACCGCTATAGAAGCAGGTGCGAATTAAGCGACGTTGCACTTAATGTGCAAGGCAAACGCTGCGAAAGGCAGGTCAAAACAGGCGTTTGTGACCTTGAATGGTGACCAAATGCGACTGATTCACTCTTTCTGCCGAAACTTGACGAGGTGCAAGGCGGTCGACTGGGGCCATGACTGCACTCATCAATTCCTCATGACTGCACTCATCAATTCTTAAGGTTCACCTCAACTATAGTTGAGTTTAGTTAAACCGGCCCTTGGAAGAAATGAAGTTTTACTCGCCCTCAGTGACCATAAAAGGATGCCGAGGGCCTATACGCTATGACCGACAGCAGTTTTCATCGTGAGCTTCTTGCGATTTCGTCTGACTTGCTTGGTGTCCTTCATTCCGATGGTGTGTTGAAACTTTCTAATAGCTTCTGGATGAATCGACTTTGCGCGAGCGGCGATGAGTGCGCGGGCTTGAGCGCAATCGACTTTGTTCATCCTGAAGATCTTCGAGAGTTTAAAGAGAACGCAAAGCGCGCACTTCAGACTCCAGATCCATTGGTTTTTGAAGGTCGAGTCAAACTGCGTTCAGGACACGCGCTTTGGATGCGTTGGCGTTTTTTGAAGTCAGAAAGTCACCCCGTCATTCTTGTCTGCGGAAAAGACTTTACCGAAGAAAAAACATCGAGCACACACCTTCGCCAAATTGAGGAAGTTTCACATATCGGCAGCTGGGAATCGATATGGAGACTATGGAACTCACGTGGTCGAACGAAACCTATGCGATCCATGAAGTTGACCCCAAGCTCTACAAGCCAAAACTTGAGGACGGATTTTCATTTTATCCAGGTGATTCGGCTGAACAAATTAAGACTCACGTCGAGAAAATGATGGCGACCGGTGAGGGTTATGACCTTCGGCTTCGCTTTCGAACAGCAAAGGGAAACTTGCGCTGGGTTCGCTGCGTTTCGCGCGCCGAGTTCCGCGGGGGACGCGTCGTTCGCACCTACGGATCGATTCAAGATGTTACCGACAAAGTGGAGCGCGAACTTGCCTCTCGTGTGCTAGGAGAACGATTCGAAGCCATCGTGAATCACATTCCAATGATGGTTTCTCTTTTCAATCCCAATGGCGACTTTGAGTGGGTGAATCCGGGTTGGGAACAAGAGCTTGGGTGGGATCTCGAGTCGATGAGAAAAGTCGACATGATGAAGGAGTTTTATCCCGACGAGAGCTATCGCCAAGAAGTCCTCAACTTCATGATGAGCGGAAAAAAAGAGTGGCGTGATTTCTTGACCAGAAGAAGAGATGGAACGTCCGTCTATACCTCTTGGGCAAATGTTCGTCTTTCCAACGGCTACAGTATCGGAATCGGTCGAAACATCGACGAAAGCATGCGGCTTCATAGCGAACTTCGCGATGCTTATGACCGTTTGAAAATGGCAATGAACGCCGGAGGGCTTGGCACTTGGGAACTTTACCCTAAAACTGGCCAAGTGAAATTCAGTGACGAGTGGTGCGACATGGTTGGCCTGGATCCGGCCACTGTTGTGCACGATGTTTCCACTTGGAAGTCGATTGTTCATCCAGAAGATCTCGATATTGGGTACAACGAAACATATCGGTGCCTGAGTGGAGAAATCCCTAGCTTCAATGGCATTCAGCGGCTTCGCCACGCGAATGGTTCGTGGATTTGGGTTCAAACAAGTGGCCGCGTGACAAAGCGAGCTGAAAACGGAGAACCGGAAAAGTTTTTGGCGATCACGTTCGACATCACTCATGTCAAACAATCCGAAACGATGCTCGTCGAGCAAAACCGTGTTCTTGACTTAATGAAGCGACGCTTAGAACTTGCGGTTCGCGCGGGCCGCTTTGGTGTTTGGGATTGGAACTTCAAGACGGGCGAGTTGGTTTGGGATCAACTGATGTACGAAATCTTCGACATCGATCCACTCAGTTTCACCAATGACTACGATGCCCTTCAAAAGGTCATGCATCCAGACGACGCGCCGAAAGTTCGCGACGCCTTGGATTTTGCTTTTAGAACCCGGGCTACGGAATTTCGCTCGGAGTTTAGGATTGTCACCAAATCCGGTGCAATCAAGACGATTGCGGCATTGGCTTCCTGCTTTTACGATGAAGAGGGAAAAATTGATCGGCTTGTCGGTAACAACTGGGATGTGACAGAACAAAGAAATGCAGAGTCCGCACTCGCAGAGGCACGCAGTGAAGCCGAGAGATTTTTCACAATGTCTCTCGATCTCTTGGCGGTGGCTGGATTTGATGGCTATTTCAAACG
>JAXMMN010000102.1:0-3668 GCA_034366485.1 Bdellovibrionales bacterium | reverse complement strand
GAATTGGCGCAAATCTCGGTCATAACGGACCACAGGCAGGCTTCTGGGACTTTCTTTCCGGCGTCACCTCTAAGCAATTGGCGAGTTCTGAAATCGGCTCGAAGTTCTTTAAAGACACCATCTTTGAGGGCGATACCGTCGCGGGAAAAGTTCAGGTGAAATATATTTCTCCGATGACCAACGAAGGTTTGGTTCATACTGTCGTCGATCGCCTCAGCCAAGCGACTTCGGGCGGAGACACGAAGATCTTTTACGAACTTGCCGGCAAAGGACTGGTTGAAAATCCGTCGGTCGCGATCGGCGCAATTCCCGGCATGAATGGACCACAAAGTGGACTCAAGATTCTTCGTAACTTACTGAGTGGCGACAAGGCGAGCGGCGTTGTTACGAATGCGACTCAAACACTTGAGCAATTCAAAGCGCTTCGCGAATCCGCAAGCGGTATGGCCTCATTGTCGGCTCAGCAGAAGTCGTCTTTTTCGGACCTCGTGCGTTTAGCCGAAGGGCGCACCAAGGCGTTGCAGGACCATATCGATAGCGGCACCGTGAGCTACGTCACCGGTAAAGATGGAAGTCTTGAGAAAATTATTTTGACTGGTCCAAAAGAAACCGGGGCACAATTTGTCGGTTCGATCCAGGCGGACACGCCGACGACAAGGGCGATGGAGCTCATGAGTCGCTACTTTAAAAAAGAAGAGCTAATAAATGGAGATCCCATAAGAGACTTAGGCGCACCTAGGAAGGTGAGTCTTTCAGAAGTAGGGCATCGTCATAGCGGCGCCGTTGTAGCGGGCGCGACTGCGCCCTTGTTGTTCTACTGCCAAGGTGCGCCGACTGGAGCGAATTCCACTCGCACTCAACACGCTCCGACGAGTCGTTAGATCCCGCCAACGTTAGTCAGATAGGATCGGCCCATTAAACCATTCTCGATTTTTCCCAAAACCGCGTCCCAGGTGGTATCTGAGGCTGTTTCATCGAAAAGGGCCTCCATGAAGCCATTGATCATCACATGGCCTGTGTCGAAGTAACTCGATAGTCCGTTCGTGACGACGTCGATGCGGGCCCGTGTTTTTTCTGAGCGAAATGAGTCAAGGTAGTAGCTGTAGCTTGAGCAGCTTTCGAAAAAGAAGATCTGACGTTTTCCGGTGGCGAACTTAAATCCGCCGGCTTTGTCCTCTAAAGAGGGAATATCAAGATTTCCGCCCAGACCCGAATGTCCGGCGTAGAAAATGACATCGGCATTTTCAACTGCTTCTTTGAAATAGACGGCAAATGATTTCGCTCGTGCTGTGATCTCGGTTTCTACAAGAAGGCTTCGAACTTCGACTTTCACGTCTTTGCCATTTGGAAGCGTCAGCGTTTTTGTCCAGAGGTTGAGAGGACGCGTCGGGTGAGTTTGAATCTTGGTCAGTTTAAACCCTTGAGTTCCCATCCAGGTATTGAAGTCGTTGAAATTGATTCGGCCATCATCACGACGACTTGTTTGAGAACTTTCGAAACCATGAACCACGTCGATTCGAAAGACGTCGCCGTTTCCATTGGCGCCGCGAAGCAGATCGAGCCGAAGATTCATATCAAGCTTGCGAGTAACGCCGCCTGCAAGTTTGAAAGTGAAAGTGTCGGCGAGCGGTGGACGCGAGAATTTTTCGCAGCCGCGGCGGTACGGATCGTAGAAATACCAAAAATCACCGAAAGAGTCGTAGTGCTCATCCGTGCATTTTCTGTCGTAGAAATTTTCTAAATCTGTCGGCAATGGAAGCTCGAGTTCCTTTTTTAAGTCCAACTCTTGAGCCACGGCCGTGTGAAGAATTATTCGGCCTTTCGCCCGATAGCTAACAAGATATGTTCCATCGGTTTGACGCACACCTTTGACGTTCGAATAATCGACAGGCAAAAGCGGCGCACCGATTCCGCCGACGTAATCGGAATTCAGGCCAAATTGTCGAATGAGTTTTGGTGAATGCATCACTCCAAAAATATGACTGAACTGGGTGTCGGCTTCTTCTAGCCAACTGTCCATGTCACTGGATGAAGAAACAAAGTGGGCATCGAGACTGAACTTTCGTTCTTCTGCATTTGGTCCGTAGACCTGCGCACTTGCAAACGGTGATAGACCGAAGGCAACACCAAACACGAAACTGAGGATAACCAGACGGATGGATGTGAGCATCGAAGCCTCTCTTTCAGGCGCGAACATAGCTGCTTAAATACTGGGCTTTCAAGAGAGCTGAATTGAGATGAAAAAAAACCTTGAGGCGCCTACCGCTGCAACAAGCAGCGGTAAAGTTATTTCGGAAGATCTGTGTAGCCGCCCCAGCAATGAAGGCCAGTGTCAGCTAAAGCGCAGAACAGGCTACCTCTTCCGAGAATCGAGGTCGTTTTATTTAAAGCCGGCGGGGAGCCGGAGCGATCAAAATCGCGGCCCCAGCATTCGATGTTCCCGTTGTCCAAAGTGGCGCAGGTGCGACTTGAACCAAGTGCAAAGTCAGTGATGCGTCCTGGTTGATCAAGACCTGGCGGGACCTCAAGCTGCAAATTCGCGAGATCGCCCCAGCAAGCAAAGCCAAAGTCATCCAGGATACAACCGTGGGAGCTTGCGAGAAGTAATTTTTTTGGATTCGACACATTGGATGGCGGCGGAAAGCCCTGATAGCTTTCGCCCCAACATGTTAGGCCGTCATCCGATACGGCACACGCGCGATCTTCGCTGACGGCAACGCTGACGGGGTTCGTGAGTTCAAAAGGCGGAGTATTCAAATCCGTGTTGTAGCTAAAGCATTTTACGGAATCAAATTCGTGAGCGGCCGACCGCTGTACACCCGCCACACAGAGGGCCTCGCCGCTACTAGAAATCGAAACGGCCTTTACACTTTTGAACTCGATTTTTTCATTTCGGCCGCGGCACTCGATGCCGCCAGCGTTCCAGTAACATTTATTGTAGCCACCAAACTCTATTCGAACTCGATCCGGTTTTGGCAACGTCGCGCTATCAATGTACGTGAGGCGGCACTCGGCTTGGCCAGACTGAAGAATTCCGCAAGGTGCATAGCCGGCGCCGAAAATCATGTTCACCGGTTCGCGAAATTCAACCTCCGTGAGGCTTGAATTCCACCAAGCCCAGCAAATCACTTTTCCATTTTTCAGGTTCACACAACCATTTGAATCTGATGCCCACGCATCTTGGACTTCAACATTTGCTTGTGCGAATTCTTGCGGAATCGAATGACCTCGTTCCTGGAAATCCATGACTTCACCGGTACCGGGTTTCGCACAAATGAAACGTTGATCGGCGGTTAATCCGCAAAGTGCATCTCGGCGAGGATGCCACGAGCGCGCTGTTTTTATTTCGACAGCCGTCTCAATTGCCGTGTCGGGCTTTGGCGCAAGTTCGCTCCAGCACTTTGATTCCGTCAATGATCGAGCGCAGATGTATTCATCTCCGACCGCAATTTCGGTCGGTTTGGCAATTTCCATTTTCTTTGGCCAGTTCCAAACTCGGTAATCACCAAGACATTCGATGGAATTGCCGTCGGCCCAGCAGACATACTCATTGTGGACGCCGATCGCGCGTTTTTCTGCTTTCGGTTTTTTTATCTGCTCTTTTGAGAGAGTTTGCCTGTAGGGGATGAGGCTGTGGAGTGCCGAAGTTTTCGAATTCACCGAACAAG
>JAXMMN010000101.1:0-5454 GCA_034366485.1 Bdellovibrionales bacterium | reverse complement strand
CAAAAGTTTCGCCTCATTGACGATCGAAGATAGTTTTCGCGACTGAAGATTTCCACGAATTTTGGGAATTGCACAAAACGCACAGCGCTTCAGGCAGCCTTCCGAAATTTTAAGGTAGGCGCGATACGACGGCCCCGAGTTGACCCGAGGTGATTCGTCTTCCTGCAAATAGGTCGGAAGATTGAAGTAGCGTTTTTCTGTCGATCCAAGTTCGCGCGCTTTCAAGATTTTAGTGATGTTTTGAAATTCACCAGATCCGATGAAAAGGTCAGCCTCCGGAAGGCCTTCAACCAGCTCGTCCTTGTAACGCTGAGTGAGGCACCCCGCGACAACCAAGTTTTTTGCTGCGCCCGAAGTCTTGTAGCCGGACATCTCAAGAATTTTTTGAATGGATTCTTGCTTCGCATCTTCAATGAAGCCGCAGGTGTTGACAACAATCGTTTCGGCGTCTTCTGGCGTGTCTGTGACCGAATAACCTTCGCGCATCATGTGCCCAAGCATGATTTCACTGTCGACCAAGTTCTTTGGGCAGCCCAACGAAACAAAGTGAACCTTTTTGGAATTTGCGGACGTGAGAGACGAACCGGGACCTGTCGACATAAATCCTACTTACTTGTGCGCGCGTTAGCTGCGCATATTGATAAACTGAATTGGTAAACCAAACTTCTGACTGCGACAGTGCGACATTGTCGCCTGAAGCTCGTCGATACTCTTTGAGGTGACTCGGATCATTTCATCCATGATCTGCGCTTGCACTTTCAGCTTCGAGTCTTTGATGGACTTGATAATCTCTTTTGCTTTTTCTTTTTCAATTCCCTGAATCAGCGTTCCGCTTTGCTTCAAGATCATCCCGCCGATGGGCTCTGGCTTTTCGAACTTCACGCTAGAGATTTCGACACCGCGCTTGTGAAGTTTAGATTGGAGAATATCGCGAACCGCATTGATTTTCATTTCGTCGTTGGCTTTGAGAACAATTGTTTTCTTGTCCCAAATGATTTCGCACTTGCCGTCACGAAGATCATAGCGATGCGCCACTTCCTTGATCGCGGTGTTAACCGCGTTATCAACTTCCTGGACATTAATTTCTGAAACCACATCAAATGACGGCATGCTAACCCTTATTACGCTATTTTCCCGCGCGCCTACTGCGCCTATTTTCCCGCGCGCCTACTGCGCGACCGACATCACGTCGGCGTTTTTGGGTGGTGAGAAATCAAATTTCGAGTCGGCCGCGGCGGCTGTTTCGAATTTTACTTTCTCCAAAGTGAACTGAGTTTCGTTGTCTTGAAAATCCCAGATTTTAATTTCGCGAAAATCGCGAACACTGGATTTCTTCGACTTACTTAGTTCCGGACCCAAAGCCAAAAGTGCCCTTTTGGCTTCTACCCAATCTGCCTTCGGCTGCAGATAATAGCGGATTCCGCCGTCTTTATCGAGCGTTACTCCTGTAACGGAAAAAGACTTCAGAAAACCGTCTTTTCCTAGGATGGCGAGAAAGCCGGCCGACCCTGCTTTTTTCGATTTCACAGGCCCCGTAACAACCTGAACCAATGCTCCCTCGAGGTCCTTTGGGGGATAGGTCACAGCCCAAAACGCTTTAGGTCCAACCACAAGGAGATGGCGTTCGTCGGTTTCTTCGGTCTTTAAGTCCATTCGCACTCGGCCCTTGGAAACCAGAAGACTTCCCTCAGCCAATTTTTCCTGACCCAAAAGACCGATCACGGTCTTCCGGTGAATTCTGGCCGTCACTTGGCCGGCGCCCGTTAAGCGTTTTTGAAACTTTTCAAGGATCGAAAGCTGATCCTTGGTGGCCGGTCCAATTGTAGGCACCGGGCCCGTGGCCTCTAACTTGGCGTCATCAGCACCACCGGCGAAACCAATTGAACTCAATAGAACGGATAGCAAAATGACCGTAAAGCCTGATTTCTTCATAGCTCATTGTCTATCGAGCCCCCCCTGCCCGGGCAAGCCCCGCCAAGCAATGGACCAGGCCTCAAATCTCGTAGGTTTTCCCAAGGCCGACCAAGCCGCTTTTGCTGTCGCTCCGGACGCTATGACATCATCCAAAAACAAGAATCCGCTGGCTCCCAAAAGTCGGTTCTTGGCCGCCTGTCCAAGACTGCGAGAAAGAGAAAACTGCTTCAATTCTCGATCCTTACGAGACTTGATCTTTTGCTGCCTTAAGCCGGCCGAGCCGGGCTCGAAAACTGACCGACCAGGCAGACTGCTTCCTGTCAGACCTGAAAGCTGCGATGCCAACTCCATCGCGTGATCGCGAGCTAAATATCGCACCGAAGGCGGAACAATAAAAACCCAGTCTCTTCGTTCACGCCATAAATCCTCCCCAACTGAGCGCCGAAACATCTCTTCCGCGAAAGTTCGGTACACTTCCCGATTGGCCGATCCCTTTGAGGCAAGAATCGCATTTCGAACGATGTTCGAATGACCTGCAAACGGAGCTTGGCCGTCCCTCCACACATAAAGTGCGCGTGAAACAAATGGCGAGCGATCGACGACGACCAGCCGAGTTGCGAGGCTCCCATTTTCATCGTGATTGAGAATAAACCAGCAGCGCGCACAGAAACTTGTCGCCGATCGCCCACAGCCAGGACAGCGATTGAGTAGTTCGGAAATGAGTTCAATGGATGTCGGAATTTTCATTCATTCCGGCAATTGCAAAATGTCGGAGTTCGTTCATTTATGCCAAGGGCAAAATCGAAGCTGTCGGCGTGTCGAATAGTTCCGAAGGTCGAAAATTTTAACCTTCGTTGTGATACGGCAGATTTTTTTGAATGGAAATCGCGCGGTAGACTTGTTCGAAGACCACGGCCTGCGCTAGGTGATGATTGAGCACAAAAGACGAGAGCGACAAGACGGCATCTGCCCGTCCCCGCACCTCGTCATCAAAACCAAACGCACCACCAATACAGAAGACAATTCGACTTCGGCCGGTCGCCAGCCAGCGCTCGAGTTTTTTTGAAAACTGAAGCGACGTCAGCTGGTCGCCACGTTCGTCCATGACGACCACGAAATCCGTCGGCTTGAATTTATCGAGATAAAGTTTGGATTCTGCTTTTCGCTTCACATCTGCGTTCGCACGATCGTCTTTCGACGGCTTCATGCGAACCACTTCTGTGCGGTAAAACCGAGCGAGTTTCTTGACGTACTCGGCTTCGAATTCCTGCAACCATTTTTCTTTGTCACCACCGACAAAAAGAAACTGCAGGATCACGGTGCCAGCGGATCCTTGATCGCGAGGTCTTTTGAATTTCTCCAAAGCTCTTCAAGACGATATTCCTGACGAACAAAGTCGTAGAAGATGTGAACAATCAACGAGCCGTAATCAAGAAGCACCCAGCGACCTTCTGCTGCACCCTCGACACTTTGCGGGAAGATATTGAATTCTTCTTTCACTGCCGCCTGAACAGCTTCTGCAAGGGCTGCCGTATGGCGCGTACTAGTACCCGAGGCGATCAATGCAAATTCGGTCGGCGCGGTTGTTGGCCGAAGATCGAAGCCTTTAACGTTGAGGCCCTTTTTCGAGAAGAGGGCTTCTGCGCAAAACCGAGTGAACTGTTCGTAGTCGCCGACTCGCGCACCGATTGGCCCGTAGAGGTTCTTCGACTTGATGAACTCTTCCACTTCAATGGACATGTACTTTTCAACCGAACGACCCGTGCGAAGTCGTTTGCGAACTTCGGTCGCCGCGACGTCGGCGTCAGGCATACGAACAAATTCAATGTGTCGCCCGGTCGTCAATTGACCAAAACCTTTTTCGAAATCCGAAATATAGGGACGA
Organism: Bdellovibrionales bacterium; assembly: GCA_034366485.1. Lineage (GTDB taxonomy): Bacteria > Bdellovibrionota > Bdellovibrionia > Bdellovibrionales > JAMPXM01. The sequence goes on along the minus strand of JAXMMN010000101.1, from coordinate 1,655 downwards.
AGGCCCTCTGGAAAATCGAGAAGTGATGTCGGAAGACTGTGGCCCACGCGAGAAATGACGACCACGTTCGCGAGCTCTAGAATTCTGTCGATGCGATGCCACCGATCGAGTTCTTCGAACTGATCCATGCCGATAATCAAATGCATTCCAGCCGGATCAAATTCTTTTGCGAAGGATTCAAGGGTCGTCGACGTGTAGGACAATCCTCCGCGTTTAAGTTCGCGGTCATCAACAACGACATATTCAGAATCCGAGGCAAACCCAATGCGACACATTTCCAAGCGATCCTCATCGCGCGGCCCCTCGGTGCGTGGCTTGCGAGGATTTTGCGCTGCTGGAACGACAAAGATTTTGTCGAGGTTCAAGCGCGAACGCACAGTGCGAACGCAGCTCAAGTGACCGACGTGGAGCGGATCAAACGTGCCGCCAAAAATTCCAATTCGGGTAAAATCACTCACTTTAAAACTCTCTTTCCAATTTCAATCGTTAATTCTTTTAAACCTTTTCGCGCAGCTGCTGAAATCGCCATCGTTTCAACACCAGACCGGCGAAAGCGCCCTTGAAGTTCTTCAAGGTCTTCCAAGCGAACCGCATCGATTTTGTTAAGGACCACCAACTGATCACGCGTCGCGAGCGGACGGTATTCGGGATCGTCTTTTTTCGCGATGTCGTACTGCTCGAGTTCATTTTTGATATCAAGGTAGTCTTGATAAGGATCGCGCCCGCCTGCACCGCTTGCGTCGACCAAGTGAATGAATAGCCCCGTTCGCTCGATGTGCCGCAAAAACTGAATGCCAAGACCCACGCCCTTGTGTGCGCCCGGCACCAGCCCCGGGATGTCGGCAATGACGAACGTCTGCTCATCATTTGCCTTCACCACACCCAAGTTTGGCGAGAGGGTCGTGAACGGATAGTCGGCGATTTTTGGTTTTGCCGCTGAGATCACAGAGATCAAAGTCGACTTGCCGGCGTTGGGATAACCAACGAGTCCGACGTCTGCGATCAATTTTAATTCAAGAGTGACAGACTTTGATTGGCCGTCTTCACCTGGCTGCGCGACATCTGGCGCTTGGTTCACGCTTGTGCGAAAAAACCAATTGCCCTTGCCGCCGCGACCGCCCTGCAAAAAAACCGTGTCGCCTTCTGTTTCGAGGTCCAAAAGTATTTCGCCGGTTTCCGAATCGCGAACGACCGTTCCAGGTGGGACGCGGAGATAAAGATCTTCGCCGTCATGGCCCGTCATGTTTCGCCCCTGACCGGGATCACCGTCGCGAGCATGAAACTTTCGTTTGTAACGAAAATCGAGAAGCGTGTTCATCTGGCGGGTCACGCGAAAATATACGTGACCACCGCGACCGCCGTCTCCGCCATCGGGACCACCGCGCGGATCGTGAGATTCGCGACGAAAGCTAACAACTCCAGGGCCACCATGACCCGAGCTGACAGAGATTGTTACTTCATCAACGAACTTCAAAGAAAACTCCAAATTCCCAAATAAACTATCCGGCAAAAGGCCGGTTCAAAAAAAAAGGCTGGTCGATGACCAGCCCTGATTCCCGTTCGAACCGGCGAAACCTGCTTATTACGCTGATTTCTGCGCTGTCGCTACGACTGGATATACGCTGACTTTCATGCGGTTCTTGTCGATGCGCTCG
>JAXMMN010000100.1:0-5847 GCA_034366485.1 Bdellovibrionales bacterium | reverse complement strand
TCCAACGAGAGTGTGGATCTCATCGATAAAAAGAAGTCCATGGGGCTCGCTTTCAAGAGCCTTCACCACAGCTTTCAGTCGCTCCTCAAAATCGCCGCGGAACTTTGTTCCGGCAAGAAGAGCGCCCATATCGAGTGAATAGATCACGGCGTCTTTCAGGACGGACGGTACTTTGTTTTCAATAATTCTTAGCGCAAGTCCGTCGGCAATCGCTGTTTTTCCAACGCCGGGTTCACCAATCAAGAGCGGATTGTTTTTAGTCCGTCTTGAAAGAACTTGGATCACGCGCTCGATCACTTCATCACGTCCAACCAGGGGATCGATTTTTCCCTTGCGCGCGCGCTCGTTCAAGTTCACGCAAAAAAGGTTCAACGGATTTTTTGACTGCTTTGAATCATCTTTTGGTAGTCCGTCGATGTCGCGATCAGTTTCCGTTTCGCCAGTTTGGCGGCTTGTGGAAGATTTCGACTTTCGGTCCGACGTATCTTCGGTGTTACGCGAACTCGGTCCTTCACCAAGCGAAGGGCCAAACTTTGGCGTGCCGTGAGCAACGTAGTTCACGACGTCGAATTGGTTCACGCCTTGTTTTTCGAGAAAGTGCACGGCATGTGATTCGGCTTCGTTGAAAAGTGCGATCAGAACATTGCCAGGAAGTACTTGTTCGCGTCCCGCGCTTTGAACTTGAATCACGGCGCGCTGAAGAAGTCGGTGGCAGGCGAGGGTGAACTCTGGTTTCCAGCCGACGGGTACACTGTTGTTTTCCGCTTCGGACCCACCTTGGGCTTTCAGAAGTCGAATTCGAGGAGCGTGATTTTCGAGGAACGTTTCGAGTTCTCGCTTCAGTGTCGAAACATCGCAGCCGACCGCGCGAAGTACTTCGGTCACTTCATCATCTTGGGCAAAGGCCAAGAGAATGTGTTCGAGGCTGACGAATTCGTGTCGCGAATCGCGCGCCAACCGTACCGCCGTATTTAGCAGACGCTCTAAGCTAGCACTCAACATACGAACCTCCGTTTTCGTTCAGACCCCAAAAACTTCAAAAACCTACGCGTCCGCCTTTTCCATTGTGCATTTCAATGGGAAACGGTTTTGACGAGCATAAGTGTTAACTATGTGTACTTTTGTTTCGGCGATCTCGTGGGTGAAGACACCGCAGGTGCCAGCACCTTTGTGGTGAACTTCCAGCATGATCTGCGTGGCCTCTTCTGCGGGCTTACTAAAAAACTTCTGCAGGACATGGATGACGAAGTCCATTGGAGTAAAATCGTCATTCATTAAGAGGACTCGATACATAGGCGGTGTTCGTACATCGGGGCGTGCGTCCGCAACAGCGGTGTCGCCACTTGTGTCGATTGAATCAGAATGAGATGCGAACACTGGGACGTTCACGGCCTCGTCCTCCTCTCTCTATTATATGTGCACGCTTTGCATCGACGCAAACTGAGGCAGCAAAGATTCGCGACCTTTTTAGCAGTTCACAAACAATCTGGCCTCGACTTTGGGCACTCTGAAGTTACGAAAACCTGGCACGCGGGATTTAGGTCCATCAGTGTGACGAAAATCGGGCGCATTTGCGGCAATCGGTTGCCTAAGCTTTGGTCGGCATCAAGAAAATCTGGACTATTCAGTAGTTTAGGTTGCGTCAAACTTCTATGCAACGGCGCGCTTTGAGGGCCGCATCGTGGCTTCGTTTTCGAATGAGACAAGTATCGTTTCAATCTGATTCGGTTCTTCGTTTCGCTTCGAAACACTCGTCACGAGCCGATTGCAAAAACGTCTCAGACTGATTCCTTAAGATGGCACGAAGGATGAACTAAGGATTCATGTAGCGCGATGTTGGGCGCGCGATCTTGGACAGCAAATGTAACGAAATAATTTTCGTGAAACTGCTTAAGGGGTCGACAGAGGTTTCCGATAAAGGACCGTTAATAGAAGTTATAAACAAGTGCTGGGGTTGGCCCAGACGTCTTAGGGGGAAAAATGAAAGCAGTCCGTATGTTGAAGTCACAGAAAGGTTTCTCGCTGATCGAGCTTATGATTGTTGTTGCGATCATTGGTATCTTGGCGACAGTTGCAGTTCCAAACTTTACGCGCTTCCAAGCGAAAGCTCGTCAATCATCAGGTAAGTCATTGCTTGCTGGTTACTTCGCTGCACAAAAAGCGACTTATTCTGAGTATCAGTACTTCCCAGGAAACTTCGTGGGTGCTGGTTATAAACCAGAAGGTCAGTTGACGTATCGCCTCGAAGCTGTGGATAACGCTGCCGTTGCCGGTTCGGCGACAACCAACCCAGCGGATGTATTCCCTGCTTGTATCGCGACATCGGTCGCAGCGACTGCAGCCAACTGTGGTGCTCCTTATACTGGTTCATGGACCGAGCTTGCGTCAGCAGCTGTCGCGGTTCCAGTGTGTGTTGAAGCAGCAGCCGGCGCGATGGGTGCGGCGGGTACGTTCACAGCGTGTGTTGGTGCCAACATCGGTGGAACTCAGACGGATAGCTGGAGCATCAACGAACTCAAAGTCGTAACAAACACTCAAAACGGTCTTCCTTGATCAACTGTTTGATCATAAGAATTCTGATTTAAGTTAGGCAAAAGCCCGGGTTAAAATCCGGGCTTTCTTTTTTCGCTCAATCCGTCGAACATCATCTTATGAAATTTCCCGTGCTCATTCCGGTCTTTGCAATTCTGATTGGTATTGGTATGACGGTGGCGTTTCGAAAGCCTCCGCGCACAGACGATGAAATCAATCTCAATTTAATTCCGCCTCCTCAGGGGATTCGTCATTTCACCTTCGGTTTTGACGAAGTGATGGGGGATACACTGTGGCTGAGACTGCTGCAGGATTTCAGTGTCTGTGAAAACGCAAAAGGTGGCGTTGCGCACACGGAAGGACGAACAAGCACCGAGCCGATGTGCAAAAAATCTTGGGTTTTCCAAATGCTGAACGCGATCACGGATCTCGCTCCAAGGTGGCGCCTTCCATATGCGTCGGGAGCGATCATGCTTTCGGTCGTCGTCGACGATCGCGAAGGAGCAAGCCACATATTTGAAAAGGCGCTAAAGCAGTTTCCCGATGATTACAGTTTAAATTACCGGGCGGCCTACCACTTTTTGTGGGAAGAAAAGGTTCCTGAAAAAGCAGCAAAATATCTCTTAAAAGCGGCCCAGGCCGGCGGACCCGCATGGATGTACGCTCTTGCCGGTAAAATCTATTCTGAAGAAGGCCAATTGGATCTCGCAATTCAGGTCGTTGAGGACGGTTTAAAGGAGCGGGCCGACGAAAAAACGGTGTTGCGGCTGGAGTCCCGCCTGGCAGAGCTGAAAGCTAAGCGGGATAAAGTGAAGAAGCCTTGACCTTTATAATTTCAGTCCCATATTGCCTGTATGCCGCAAAACTCAAATTCGAACCAAGGCGTACGCGATTATTACGAGATTCTCGGGGTAACCCGAGGAGCAGATCTCGATACCATTAAAAAAGCCTATCGGAAGCTCGCAATGCAGTTCCACCCGGATAAGAACCCGGGCGATAAATCGGCTGAGGACAAATTTAAAGAGGCCGCGGGTGCTTACGAAGTGCTCAGCAACGCCGACAAGCGGGCGAAGTACGATCGCTTTGGACATGCTGCATTTCAAGGCGGTGGCGGCGGTCACTATCAAAATGTCGACGATATTTTTTCAAACTTTTCCGATATTTTCGGGGATTTCTTCGGCGGGTCGTTTGGTGGGGATCCATTTTCGCAAGGTCGCAGACGCTCGCGAAACACCGGACCAGCGCGTGGCGCAGACCTTCGCTATCGAACGGAGCTATCGCTTGAAGAAGTGGTCAGCGGCATAGAAAAAGAAATTCAGTTCGACACCGAATCCAACTGCGACACTTGCAACGGCACAGGCGCGAAAAAGGGAACCTCAGCCGCGACCTGCAGTACTTGCGGTGGACAAGGGCAAGTCATCGCTCGCCAAGGTTTTTTCCAAGTCGCAACGACCTGCCCTGCCTGCCAAGGCAATGGGCAAGTGATCAAGGAAAAATGTGAGCCGTGTGTGGGCCGGGGGCGTGTGAAAGTGAATCGAAAGATTCGGGTCACGGTCCCTGCGGGCGTCGACACAGGTACTCAGCTTCGTGTCTCGAATGAGGGCGAAGGTGGGTTTCGCGGCGGACCGGCCGGTGATCTCTATGTCGAAATCATTGTTCGCGATCACGATCGCTTCGAGCGTGAGGGTAGCCACCTCTACGGCTCGATGGAAGTGAGCTACTTGCAGGCCCTACTCGGAGCTGAAATAGAATTTAAAACTTTGACGGAAAAAGAAAACGTTCGGATTCCTGCTGGGACTCAGCCCGGTGCGCAGATTCGCGTCGAATCACAAGGTATTCCGCACCTTCGTGGTCGCGGTCGCGGCGATCTCGTGCTTACGGTTCAGGTGAAGATCCCGACGAAGATTTCAAAGGACGAAGAGAAGCGACTTCGAGAAATTGCCCAGGAAAAAGGCGAAAAAGTCGCTCCTCCTCGCAAGGGTCTCTTTGGTTAACGCACGGCATTGAATGGAAAACTGGCGCAGTCTGCTTGACGAGGTTGGAATCGGACACATTCTCCAATAGAGAAACGTACTCGAGCCAAGCGCATATAGAAGTTAGAAAAGGGAAGTGGTTATGGCGAAAATTATCGGAATCGATCTGGGAACAACGAACTCTTGTGTCGCAATCATGGAAGGTTCAGATCCAAAGGTTTTGGTGAATGAAGAGGGCGCGCGAACGACTCCTTCTGTCGTTGCCTTTGCGAAAGATGGCGAGAAACTTGTTGGTCAGATCGCTAAGCGCCAAGCGGTGACGAATCCAGAAAACACGATCTATTCGGCCAAACGTTTCATCGGTCGCCGATTCGATGAGATCAGCGAAGAGTTGAAATTGGTTCCTTACAACGTCGTTCAAAAAACGCAGAACGACTGTGGCTTTAAAATTGGCTCGCAGGTGGTCTCGCCAGAGGAAATCGGCGCTGCCGTTCTCGCGAAATTGAAAAAAGTTGCGGAAGATTACGTAGGAAGCGAAATCACTGAAGCGGTGATCACGGTTCCAGCGTACTTCAACGATGCCCAGCGCCAGGCAACCAAAGATGCCGGTCGCATCGCAGGTCTTGAGGTCAAGCGGATCATCAACGAGCCGACGGCTGCCGCGCTTGCGTATGGTTTTGACAAAAGCAAAGACCAAAAAATCGCGGTCTACGATCTTGGTGGCGGTACGTTTGATATCTCGATTCTTGAAGTCGCGGAAAATGGTGGCGAGACGATCGTTGAAGTTAAAGCAACCAACGGTGACACGCATCTTGGTGGCGACAATTTCGACACAGCCATCCTTCAGTGGATGGTCGACGAATTTAAACGTGACCAAGGAATCGATCTCACCAAAGACAAGATGGCTCTTCAGCGCTTAAAAGAGGCGGCTGAAAAAGCAAAAATTGAACTTTCTCAAACTCAGGAAACAGAAATCAATCTTCCGTTCGTTACGGCAGATGCGACTGGCCCAAAGCACATGCAGATGCGCTTGTCGCGAGCGAAGTTCGAACAGATGACAGAAGAGCTCGTAAAGCGCTCACTGATTCCTTGCCAAAAATGTTTGGAAGATTCTGGTTTCACGCTTGCGGAAATCGACGAAGTTATCTTGGTCGGTGGTTCGACACGAATCCCTTCGATTCAAAAAGCGGTACGCGACTTCTTCGGCAAAGAACCAAACAAGTCGGTTAACCCTGACGAAGTCGTCGCAATCGGCGCAGCGATTCAAGGTGGTGTCTTAACTGGAAGCGTGAAGCAGATTTTGCTTCTCGACGTCACTCCACTTTCGCTTGGAATCGAAACA
>JAXMMN010000099.1:0-1297 GCA_034366485.1 Bdellovibrionales bacterium | reverse complement strand
ACTTTTGTTCATAGCCTCGGCGATTTCCTTCAAGCTATCTGATTGTTGGCTTAGGAGGAGGCCCATGCTTTTACCGAGTTCATCTGTGATCTGCGTAGCGACGGCTTGTAAAACAGACTGCGAAAGATCACTTACCTTTACCTCTAGCTTGTCTAGTGACTCTAGTTGCCAGTTTGTCTTTTTCAATTGTTCGACTGTCTCTGTCGCTCCCTTTGCCTGTTCAATTTGAAGGGCAATATCGCTTGCGTCACGCGTGGTGACCTTGGAATACAGGAAGTGAAGGTCCTTCTCGACCGCTTCCTCGATCTTGTTCAACATGTTCGATCTATAAATTGAAAGCAAAATCGAGGCTATCAATCCAATTGCTGATACAAAAAATTTGAAAGAGAGATGCTGAATCGGCGCTTCAAGTCGCGAACCGACGCTAACGGCCCCGTCTGCTGAGCTTGTACCTGAAAGTGAGCCACCAATTTGAAAAACCGCGATACCGATTAGGAAAAACGTGAGGAAAAGTGCGATGCCTGAAATATATGGCGTCGCTTGAACGAAAAGATTTCTGGTGAATTGATTCTTCGCATACGACTTAATATGTTGGACCGGATCTACTTTAAAAACATTTGTAAACCCTCGACCCGGAATTTCAAAGCTCCCTAAAAAAATGCTTTCGTAAGCGATGCCGTAGCCATTGTTTTCATTCGTAACGCCAGACTCATTCAGCGACTTTGCCAGCGCCCGCACTTCTCTCAATACTTTCGAACGAGTTTTGTAGATCGCAACCGCAATTGCCACTGCCAACACGACCACGACTCCTACAACAGCCCAATCTTCAGCTTTTCCGTTCTGAACAATCTGACCAATTGTGGTTAGAATTGAATTGGTTTCCATTAGACTTGCCCCTTGCTGATTTCTTCTATTTCGGCCCGAGTGATGTTAAAAGATTCGATTGGATCCAAAAAATCACGCGCTAGGGCCCGTTTGAACTCGACAAGTTCGTGTAGCCCAACATCAAACCCCTTGCCTTCGAGGTTAGATAAAATTGGGTAGTAAACGTGTACATCGAGCTGCTGCCCGCGACGGTAGGCCCGATCTGTCGCCTGATCCTCTTTTGCGGGATTCCACCAGCGCCCATAGTGAATGACGTGATTGGCAGCTGTGATATTTAATCCGGCACCTGCTGCCAACGGACTGAGGACGAGAGCGCCAAATCCTTTACTTTTGCTGAATCTATCAATGATCTGTTCGGCAGCCTCACCAGGCGCACCACGTTGGTTGGTTTCTCCGTTAATAAATTCAACTG
>JAXMMN010000098.1:0-2066 GCA_034366485.1 Bdellovibrionales bacterium | reverse complement strand
TTTGATGGTTCTTCTTGGAATGGCGGCAAAAAACAATTCCGAATTTCAAGGCACGATGATCGGTGCGACACAGCTTCAGCAAGTATCAAGCGACTCGCTAGCGCCGATTGATTTGTCACAAGTGACAGCCAAAACGGTGGTCGTCATGTGGGCGACTTGGTGTGGTCCTTGTCATGCGCTTTTGATTTCACTTCGAGACGAAGTCACGGCTGGTAAAATTTCAGCTAAAGACATCGTGGCCGTCAGCATGGCGGAACCATTGGCCGACGTAAGCGCTTACCTTCAAAAGACTCCGCTTCCATTTTCGATCGCGCTGGATCCCAAAGGTGAACTTGCCACGAAGATGAAAGTCTCCGGCACACCCACGGTCATCCTGTTAGAGCCCGGCGGCAAAATCAGTTCCGTTTCCACAGGCGGCTTTCGCCTCACCTCAAAAATCGTCGAATTTTTATCTGTTACCGCGGCCAATTAAATAGCTACTTGAGGCGGGCTTCCGCTTTCTGAATTTGTAGAAGGACGGCCGCGGGGCTGGTGCCGCCTTCGGAAGTGCGGGCGTTCATGACGAAGCGGTGGGTGAGGACTTCCTTTGATTTCTCATCAAAGCGTGCATCTAGCTTCTTTAATTCGGAAACGCTTAAGTCTTCGAGTCGCACTTTTGCCGTCATGCAGTGGCGGACGACGTGGCCAACGACTTCGTGGGCTTCGCGGAAGGGGACACCTTTTTTCGCCAGATCATCGGCAAGATCGGTGGCGTTTGAAAAATCACCTTTTAAGGAATCTTCCATTCGTGTGCGATTGAATTTTGCACCGCTTAGCATGTAGGCCATCAAGCGGACGGAGCCACGCACAGAATCAAGCGCGTAGAACACAGGTTCTTTGTCTTCTTGAAGATCGCGGTTGTAGGACAGTGGAAGACCCTTCATGGTGGTCGCCATTTGTACGAGGGCACCGATCGCACGACCCGTGCGCCCGCGAATGAGCTCGGCGACATCTGGGTTTTTCTTTTGCGGCATGATGCTCGACCCCGTTGTGACTTCGTCAGAAAGTTCAACGAAGCCATGTTCAGGTGCCGACCAAACAACAAACTCTTCCGAAATTCTAGAAAGATGGATCGCCACAAGGCTTAAATCAGCCAAAAGCTCGAATGCAAAGTCGCGATCTGAAACTGCGTCCAGGGAGTTTTCTGAAGGGCGTTCAAACCCTAAGTCTTTAGCCACGGCTTGGCGATCAAGTGGAAACGACGTGCCAGCAAGGGCTGCGGAACCTAATGGTAAAACCAAGCAGCGGTTCATCCATTGGCTTACGCGTTCGCGATCGCGGTCGAACATCCAAAAGTACGCGAGAAGGTGATGCGCAAGACTAACTGGCTGAGCATGTTGAAAGTGCGTAAGCCCTGGGAGCATGGTTTCTGTTTCAGGCTTTGCGACATTTAAAAGTGTAGTTTCTAAGTGATGAAGCTCTTTTAAAAGAGCTTGGCCTTCACGTGCAAGCGTCAGCCGAAAAGCCGTTGCGACCTGGTCGTTGCGACTTCTTGCTGTGTGAAGTTTTCCTGCGACTGGGCCAATGGCGGCCTTTAAGCGAAGTTCGATGAAGCTATGCACATCTTCGACGTCTTGAGGAAACGGGTTTTCACCTTTTGAAAGTGAGTTAGCGATTTCTGTGCGAACGACACCGAGGCCTTTGACGACTTCAGCGGCTTCATCGGCAGAGATAATGCTTTGTTTACCTAGCATTTTCGCATGAGAGATCGAGCCGTCTATATCAGCTTCCCAAAGGCGCCAGTCGATACCAATCGAGGTTGAAAACGAAATCACGTCCCTGGTCGGGCCAGTTTCAAACCGGCCGCCCCAGAGCTGTTTTTCATAGGCAGCGCCCTTCGGTCCCGCTGTCGGGGCCGAAGAGCTAGCTGGTTTACCTGATTGGTCATTGCCTTTGGACATTATTTTTTTCCGTGTTTTTCGGAAAGTGCCAAGAACATGCGCGCTTGAAGACCAAACATTTTTACCGACCCTGTGCTTTCGCGCTGATCAAATGTTGTCGTGTCAAAAGACGCGAGGTCTTCGTTG
>JAXMMN010000097.1:0-5600 GCA_034366485.1 Bdellovibrionales bacterium | reverse complement strand
CGCCATTGAACGCGCGACGTGCGAAGTCGGTACTCCCAGCGAGCCGTCATCCACAGTTCGCGGTCGAGATCTTCTCCACCTTCGCCATTGTGAACAAACCAATCTGAATAAAAACCGCCAGAAGAAACTGAGTAGTGAAGTCCTGTGTCACGGAGACCAATGAGACCACGTCGAAGAATCAAAGGCCGAACCCAGGTCCTGACACTTTCATCTCCTTCTTCAAGACCGAACTTCATCGGTAGCAAACCAAATCGAAGTCTCCCCCAAACGCCTTGAACACCTGCAAATGCGTCTGTCAAAACAGGGTGAGAGGAATCGGCCTGCGCGAGATCGACAGAGTACCTTAAGGGGCGGGCAACAAGAGACCGTGTTCCAAAGGCGACCTGTGCTTCGATAGTTCGGCCATCTTGAAGTTCGGAAAGTGCACCGACCCATCTTCCACCGAAGCTTGCGCTGAACAATTGAAAGTGACCATCTCGAGGTTCGAGGTAAGTTCCGCCCGTTTCGATCCACGGACTCAGCCATTCAAACTTACCGAAACGCTCTGCTAAAACCTCCGCTTTCACCTGCTGCACAGGCAAAAAGCCAACCAGAAGTCCGACCAGAAGCCCGACCAAAGAATAGAATAAGTAGGAGGCCCACTGCATCAATGTCATCAGTTGGACGTTACCGAGCGAAACTATTCTCGTAAATGCAGAATTTCGAAATCATTGAAAGAATCTCTCAAACCGTCCGTCGCGCCTTGCGACACACAGCGTTTGTACCGACATGGCTGCATGCATGCTCGGCTGCGTGCACGTTCGCCACCTTAGCAGCAGTGCCACTTTTTACCGTAGCCCCTTCCAACGCAAACGCCGCAATCGCCACTAGCCAGGAACCTGGAATTCCCGTCTATTTGCGACCCGAAAGTCGCTACCCCTCGGGCTTTCACGCTCGCGATTGGCTGGAAGCAAGAACTCGTGATTCGCGAGACGCAGCTATGCAACGCTGGTTTCGTGTTCAACATGCGGGACAGTATGGCTGGGTCGCAGAAGACCACATTTTGACATCGCTTAAATTGTCGTCGATCGCGCGCACGATTCGCGATGAGCCCGACCGATCTGCGCCTTCGATGGATGCGCTCCGAACTCGGCGCATTCCGAAAAACTCTCAAGTGATCATTCTGGAAACGACCGGTTCGTGGTCGCGAGGACGCGTACTTGGTGAATCAACGCCGAATCAAGACTCGTGGATCCTCAACGAGGCCCTCGTTCGCGATCAGGGAAATCAAATTGAACGAGCAGTGGTGTTTCGCGAAACTCCCGTTCGACTTCAGGCAAAAGCTAGCGCCGCGCCAATAGATCGTTTACCCGTGTTTAAAGAAATCTCGATCATAAAGACCAAATTTTCAGATGGGCATCTGTGGCTGGAGTTCCAAACAGAAGCGGGATCTGCGTGGATCGATCGACGAGATGCATGGCTGCCAGTGGATCTCAATGACGGCTCTGTAAGAACCCTGGTTTCCGGCCTCGAACTTCGCTCATCGCCCTACCCGAACTCTGACATTATTAAACATCTTCAAGGCCCTGAGATTTTAAAAGTTATCGACACACGCTATCTTCGCTGGGGATATGTCAAAGTCCCAGAGCACGGCTTTTTGTGGTGGCCGATTTCCGACGATCGAGTCGATCAACCGGGATTTGTTCCGCCAATGAAAGTCACAACGACTGATCTTCTCAATCGCGCCGTTTTTGACATGGTGGCAAGCGAGGCCGTTCCAGGACTTCGCTTTGCAAGTGCTAAGGGAATTTTTAAAAGTCGCGACGGTCGCGAATGGTCGAAAATTCCAAAGTTTGAAGAAAAGAACTATCCCCTCGCTGTTACCAAGAGCGGTCTGATCCTCATCGGACCGTATCTTTCGAGCGATCATGGTGAAAGTTTTGAGCAATGGATTCGCTGGGACCGATTGGTAGAAACCGTAAAAACGGAAACTGGAATCCCCCCCGCTCGGCTACGAATTTCGAATGTGCGAGTCGTACAGGAAAATCCGACAGGCGAAAAATCGAAGTCAAAAGATGTGATCGAAATTCAACTCGATGTCGGAAGATCGTCACCGGTAAAACTGCGGACGGACGACCGAGGCCTAAAATGGGTTTTACAAAACTAGTCTACTTCGCTTGAAGCGATTCGTTTTGCAGTTCCAAATATCCCTGTTCAAATGCTTTTCGAGAGCGCTCCAAAAGATCTGTCACCGCACTGTTTACAAGTGGTTCTGAGTCTGCACTCTCTTGCGGATAAATGGCATCTAGCCCGCGCACGCGGATAGTCCTTTTCCATGCTCCAAGATTGACGAGAAGTTCGCCCTTGGGAAGAACTCGGTCGGCGCCTTCGATGACAACCGGAACCACAGGTACTTTACTTTTTACCGCGAAGATAAAAGGGCCCTTTTTAAAGTTTCCAAGAACTGGCTTCGCTTGCCGCGTTCCCTCTGGCGCCAACGCGAAAACGACACCTTCCTTAAAGCGTTCGGCCGCTTCGTCATAGATCCGCAAGACTTCAGCACGATTGTCACGGGCGATGGGCAAGCATCCGGACGCCCTGAGAGCAGGACCAAAAAACGGAATTCGAAACAGTTCAATCTTTGCTCCGTAGCGAAGTCTGCGCCCCGAAAAAGCCGTCACAGCCGGAATGTCGAAATGACTTTGATGATTGAAAAGTAATATTGCGCCGCCTTTGGAAGGAATTTTTTCGAGGCCGTCATAAATGACATCAACGCCATAAAACCAAAGCACCACTTTTGACCACAGGGACATCCAGTAGGTGACTTGATCATTGCGACCTAGGGCTCCGAGACCAATAACAGTGACGCTGACGAAAACAGTCCACGGAACGATAAGTACATTTCCAAGAAGTGCCCGAAAAAGTGTGGCGACGAAAATCAATCCGTACCTGGGCGATCTAGAGGACCTCATGGGAAACCCCAAATGCCCGTTCGCGCGCTCGCTTTCGCTGTCTCTCTTTGTATTGATCGTGCGCTGTTGGTCCGGTCAGATTTTTCTGCCAAGTTGCTTCGTCCATGATTTGAATTTCAAACGGATAGAAAAACCGGAAGCTTCTTGTCGCCTGCTCCGAACCGACATTTACAGTGATGAGTTTTCGATTAATGAACTTGATAAAGCGATGATCTGGACCCGAAAACTCGTTCAACTTTTCTTTGAACTCCGCTCGCGTCGCGTGATCCTCAAAACTTTTCTTGAGCCAATCTTCAATGATCGCATCAGAAATTGAGCCCTCTTTGGCTTGAGAATGCTCGAGCTCATCCATCGCCTCGACGAAGAGATTCAACGGATAAAGCGTGTTTGAACTTTGATCCGGAATAATGTGCGGATAGCTGACAATATGAGAGTCGACCAAAAAGCGTACAATTCTAAAAGAATCAAAAACGTTTTTCGTTACAAACCGAACACCCAGTTTATCTAGCAGCGTCAGGGCCACGCGTTCGGGGCGCGCAAGTAGCTTAATCACGGAAGAGGCTGTCGTCTTAAAGGGTTTTACTTCATACCGACCTAGCTCGAATCGCTCCGAAGCATTTATAAAAGTCTTGCCGTCTTCGACCGAAATAGCGGCCTCAAGTGGCTTTAAAATCTGTCGCTGAATTTCATCCCGGAAAGCCGAAAACAAATCGTTTCGCAAATGCACGTACACATGCATCACTTTTAAAAGTGCGCAGGCCCACTTCTGAAGATGCGCTGTGCCAGGCTCGCGACTGCTAGCCATCAACAACAAGTCGGATAGATCGTCGAGCTTCGTGGGGTCCGAAATTTCGATCGGAACTTCTTCACCCTCATCCAGAAGCTGTTCGCGAATCATTGCCAAGGCACGTCGATGCGTGGCCCACAGTTCGTCCCGATCGCCAGGACGATCTAGATCATAGCCGTAAGTTTGAACAAATTCGCGCGCTTCTGCTTTGGTGAAGATTTCGAGGCGTGAAAGATCGAGTGCTGAACGCCCGCCAACCACGCAATCCAACGTCGAACGGGAAAAGGAAAATGGAGATCGCTGCAGGGGTAGAGAAGATTGCGGCATACGCCGCCATTTTGTGGTGCATCGAGCGGCGAAATCAAACTTTTCAGGCCGAAATGACTATCGGCAGCGGAAGAACTGACAGGTGGGAACTTGAACCCATCCTAAATTTCCAGCAGCACCTTCACCCTGCCCATCATGGCGACGGATGTTGTCGTAAGAAACAGTTCCTTCAAAGGTGTTTGAATCGAAGGTCCCATCGATTTCAACCGACCCCAAGGAGTCCGTGAATTTCAAATAAGCCCGATTCCCTTGAACGTAACCAGACGACTGAGTGAGATAGCGAGAAATAGGTTCGACTGTCTTGCCGCTCGCGTCTGGTCGTCCGGTGAATTCGTCATAGATGGCAATCAGAAGTTTCGAATCAGACCGAATATTCGTTTGCGGATTGCTCGCGGTCGCACTGAGGATTCCTGTTTGCAATTCTACTTTTCCACCAAGAAACATTCCGGTACCGCCAGAGGCGCGCCCCGAAACGAAACCCAAATACTCAGCCGGCATCACTGCTTCAACAAATCCGGTTACGGCGTCTTGAAACAAATCTTGCTGAGAAGCATCGACGATGACCCAACCATTTAAGGTAATTCCAGCGGCCGCTGCGATGCTGATCGCTTGACCGTTTCGACCCATGATCGGCGTCGCACCTTCTTCTTTGCTACAGCCCACAAGGCTGACGGCTGCCAGCAATAAAGCTACGACATTCTTTATAGGCGACATTGTCTTGATAGCGACAATCGCTTCGCGTGTAGTAGTGGATGCCTTCATTGTGGTCCTCCTGCATTCATACGCCCTCTTTTGAGGACGCATATATAGACAGGGCAAGCCTCGGGCCATCGGCCGCGAAGCCTGCCTTCGTTTATTCGGAGATCAGGACCAAATAGAGGGAGGCATTTCAAGTGTGACAAGGGCCGATGACAGGTGTCCATTTCGTGGACACTGCGAACAAGGCCCTCCGCGAACGTATCGTGAGGGCCTTTCCTAACAACGAACGTGCTTTTAATAGCTACGAATAAAACTTACGGTCGGTCTTCGCCATATTCTTAAGTGGCGTGCACGGTTTAAAGCGCTCGCCGTATTTTCCGGCCAACACCTCTAGTTCGTCGCAAATGATCTTTGCGCCTACAGAGTCCGCGTAGCGAAGCAGACCACCGCGGAAGGGCGGGAAGCCCGTTCCAGTGATCATGCCGAGATCGACTTCGTCGGCCGTTTCAACAACGTGCTCTTCAATCAAAGCCAAGGCGGCTTCGTTGATCATCGGGAAAATACCGCGACGAACGGTTTCCTCAGCCGAAAGCTTATCGCTCGGCGCCGAAAGGCCCAATTCGGAGTACACAGTCGTATCAACCCCAAGAGACTTCCCTTTTTCGTCGTAGAGATAGAAGCCCTTTTTGCTTTTCTTGCCGAGGCGCTCTTTATTTTCGGAGAGCTTTTTCATCACCGGCGGAATCATGATTCGCTCACCAAGAGATTCGTGGAAGATTTTCGAAACCTTGATACAGACATCAATCCCGATTTCATCCATCAGAGTAAATGGCCCC
>JAXMMN010000096.1:0-1157 GCA_034366485.1 Bdellovibrionales bacterium | reverse complement strand
GCTCAGACCGGCCAGAAAAAACGAGTCACGAAGAAGAAAGCGAAAAAGTCGAGTTCTGCGAATGGCGCAAAAACGACAACTCGTCAAAGCCGTCCAGGGACGCAGGCCCCTAGGCGCGTGGTTGATACCCGCGCGGCAATGATCAAGCGTGAGGAAGACCGAGGCCGCCAAGCGGTTCGCCGAGGAGACTATTTTGAGGCGTCAAAAATCTTCTTCGGTCTTTTGGAAAAAGAAAGAAATCCTCTTCGACTTTTGCAAATTCGATTTATTTTGGGGCGCACACTTCAGGAGCTGAACCTTCATCAGGTTTCTGCATTTCCTTACTATGAAATTATTCGTTCAGAAGGAAAGACGAATCCGAAAAACAAGTACGTTCGCCAAGCGCTCGAGCGGCTTACAGTTGCGGCAGATTCGTTGGAAAGCGATATTCTCCTCAACTATGCAGTGAAGCAGATCAATGAAGAAGATTTCCCTGCATCTAATCGCGATATGTTGTTTTTCCGTCGAGGAGAAGTCCGTTCGCGCGACGGTGACTTCGTAGAGGCTGCAAAAGAGTTCAACCGTGTTCGCAGCACTTCGATTTTCTACAATCGAGCTCGCTATCAAATCGCACTCTCTTTGGTTGAAGCGGGACAATTGGAAAAGGCAGAGAATGTCTACGCGGCACTTGCAGAAGTTTCTTCAGATGCCGGCGTGACCAATAAAGTCCGAGTCAATGCGATGATGGGAAAGGCGCGAACGCTTTATCAAAGAAAACTGTTTGCGGAAGCGATCGACAGCTACCGGGAAATTCCACGTGATACGGAGCAGTGGCACGACGCCTTGTTCGAATCGACTTGGGCCCTTCTTCAAGATGGAAGATTTCGCTCCGCGCTTTCTAACTTCCATTCTCTCCATTCGCCGTTCTATGACGATTTCTATCAGCCAGAGTCGCTGCTACTTCGCGCGATCGTCTACCACTACATTTGCCGTTATGATGAAATGGAGACGACGCTAAGACTTTTCGAGCGGGTTTATGGACCAGTTCAGCGCGAACTGCGCTCGACGTTAATGTCGACGTCTCCTAGCTCCGCAGTATCTTTGTATAGAGAAGTGAGAAAGATTGACGAGTCGTTTGATGAACTAAAAAAGACTGCGAAGGCCAAGCGTCAGTCGCA
>JAXMMN010000095.1:0-1296 GCA_034366485.1 Bdellovibrionales bacterium | reverse complement strand
ATGCCACCGATGAAGTGGCTACAAAAGTTGAAGCCGTCCTTCGCGGATTTCCACAAGTCGAAGACATTTTGACCACGATCGGCAGTGGCCAAAGCGAAAGCCACAAGTCGAGCCTTTACATTCGCCTGGTGAAGTCGAAGCAGCGAAAAGAAAACACCACGCAGATGAAAAACCTTGTGACGGAAGCGGTTAAGCCCTTTCTTGCCTACAAGCCAATCGTCACCGATCAATCGTCACAAGGTGGCCGAGCATTTAATTTAAATATAATCGGACAAGACTTAGATGCGCTGGTTCCGTTCTCAGAAAAAGTCGTCGAGAGAATTTCTAAAATGAAAGCTCTCAAGCAGGCTGATAGCACCTACCGAAGTGGTAAACCTGAGTATCAAGTCGTTTTGAAACCAGAGCCTGCGGCCTTCACGGGAGTCACGATGGGCTCGATTGGCGAAGAGCTTCGCTCCATGATCGAGGGACGTACTCCGGCAACTTTCCGAGAAAAAGGCATCGACTACAATATCCGTGTCAGACTTCAGGACGATCAAAGAGACTTGAAAAAGCAGTTTGATTCGCTTCACGTTCCGAATCTCTCTAATCGCCTGGTTCCCCTGCCATCGGTAGCAAGTTTGAATGAAATTAAAGGACCAACGACTGTCCTTCGAGAAAACAGATCGCGCTACATCCAGGTCACGGCTGACATTGCTCCAGGCGGCAAAGGGATCGGCGGAGCAATCAAGGAATTGAATGAGCTCTTCAAAACGGAACTGAAACCTCCGCCAGGTGTCACTTATAGCTTTGTTGGCGAGGCCGAACGATTTTCTGAGTTGATGACAAACATCCTGGTTTCATTGGGTCTGGGGGCGATGTTTATCTTTTTGGTGCTGGCAAGTCTCTTTGGTTCGTTCTTTACGCCGTTTACAATCATGCTTGTCATTCCTCTAGCTGCAAGCGGTGCCTTTCTCGCTCTTGCGCTGACGAGATCAAGTTTCGATCTCTTTTCAATGATCGGCTGCGTGATGCTTATGGGCCTAGCTACTAAAAATTCGATTCTCTTGATCGATTACGCCGTTGAAAAGCAAAAGCATGCACCCGCTGGAAGTGATCCGACAGAGACACGAATCGCTGCTTTGATTGAAGCTGGCGAAACAAGACTGAGACCGATTTTGATGACAAGCCTCGCCCTGATCGCCGGAATGATTCCGGTTGCAATTGGGCTTAACGAAGCATCTAAATCGCGCACAAGCCTTGGTATCGTCGTCATCGGCGGAACGATTAGTTCGACGCTACTAACATTGGTGGTCA
>JAXMMN010000094.1:0-2459 GCA_034366485.1 Bdellovibrionales bacterium | reverse complement strand
TGAGCGCGAAAAATTCATGTCAATTTGTGAATTTCAAGGCGCAGACTTTACCTTGGTAACAGTCGGCGCCAAGAATTAGGTCGACTCACGTCTATTTCGAATCGACCTCATTTTTTACTTCAGAAGCCTTGTCTTTTACCGCGTCTGTCGCTTCTTCGATCCGATTTCCAGCTTCCTTGGCCATGCACTCGACCTTGCTGTCGCCTGTGAGCTTGCCGCACATCGCTTCTTTTGTTCGATTGACACCTTTTTTTGCACTTCGCTTCACGGACTTTCCAGTGACCTGCGCTTTTTCAGCAAGAGTCTCTTCCGCTTGGCTCACCTGTCCCGCACCAATACCGACCAAAGCCAAAACACCTAATGCCAAAATCATCTTTTTCATAACGTCTCCCTTGTTGTAAGTAGCAAAGCGCTCGTTCTTTTTTGTATACAAGCTCGAAAGCGCCAGAACACCGGTAGCCTGCCCAATCCATGGACGGACGCAATGCGTTTCAAAAAAAGTAGCTCCCGACTTTTTGAATTGCGTCGCATTTCATAATTGGAGGAGGTAACTTTGGACGTATGGACGCTCTCTTGAACTCGTTTTTTTTAGTATGTGTCAGCGAAATGGGCGACAAAACCCAACTGCTAGCGCTGGTACTCGCCGCAAAGTTTCGCAAGCCCTGGCCGATCATGTTGGGTATTTTAGTGGCAACGATTTTGAATCATGCGCTCGCAAGTTTCGCCGGTTCGTATGTGACTCAATATGTTTCGCCGCAAGTTTTAAAATGGATTCTGTCGGGCACGTTCGTTGTCTTTGGCCTTTGGATGCTTGTTCCCGACAAGGATGAGGGACTGAAAACCGAAACCAAATGGGGCCCGTTTGTTACGACGACAATCGCCTTTTTCTTCGCTGAAATGGGCGACAAAACTCAGCTTGCAACGGTTGCTTTAGGTGCAAAGTTCGCGGCGCCTGTAATGGTGACCGTCGGAACAACCGCGGGAATGCTTGTCGCCGACGGGCTGGCTGTTTTTTTCGGACATCGGTTTACTGAGAAAATTCCGATGCGACTAGTGCATAAGATCGCGGCTGCACTTTTCATTCTGTTTGGGATCGCGATCTTTCTTGGTTTTTAGGAGTGATACCTGGTCGACTTGCCGGTCAACTTCTGGCAACAGCCGTATTAAATGGCGCATTCGAATTCGTACTCACCTCCAAGCAGGCATTTCACTTTCAGTCGAACGGTTTCGTGAGGCTGGAGGCCCACCGGAAGGGCGATCAAGAACACAGCCTTTCCAACTGGAACAGATTCTTCGACTCGAAAAAAGCTCGTAATTGAATTGGACTTCCTATCGTGCCGAGACACTTTTACAGATTCATAAGCTCGATCACGATCGTCAGCACACATATCGTCGGAACTCGAATCACCAAACACGATCGCTGCGAAGCCCGGAGGAACAAACTCTCGATCGATCTTTATGACCGTAGGTTGATGCTGGCGAACAAGTGACATTGGTACCTTTGGCATTTGTCGAACTTCGTCGTCCGACAATTCCACCGCCACCGGATAGACGATGCTAAGTCCCGTCGAACGTGCAAAATAGGAAAGCAGGTTCTTTTTTGATTGCGAAAAAATAGGCTCAGATAGTCCCATCATTGCCTCCCTGCTACGGGAAAATGCACAGATGGTGCCGTTCACTATAAATGAATATAAGTACCAGGCGACGATCGACGGTCGCGGGAACGTGCTACGGCCTGTCAGGTGGTATGAATTCGACTACTAGATACCGAAATGTTTGCGTCCAAGCATAATCAAATTAAACAGAGGGCAATAACCAATGCGCCTATCCCAAAGGAAATCAGTGTCGCTTTTCGATACGGTTTAACCGTCCACGCCAACCAAAGCCCCGAGACTGTCGTTAAGATCAACGCCAATCCGAACGCAACTTCAAACCACCGCATCGCAACCGGACCGTGACCTTTATGAACCTCGATCAGCCGCTTCATGAGGTTGGGCTCAACCTTAGAGAAAACAATTTCCTTCGTTTCCCCAGCATCCAGAACCGCTGCGACAAAGTGAACACGCGATGTCGGGCGAAACGTAAATTCATTTTTCCCACCGCGAATGTAGGAAAAAGAATAGTCGACCGCATTTGCTTTAAAGACTTCCCGAAAGAAACTCTCTTGCTCTGCTTCGTCTGTTGGAATTTCGACCGCCGGAATTCGAAAGGCCTCGGTCTTAGTTTGATCACCCTGGAATCCGAGTATGTACATCGCACCCGTAAAGGGCATCAAAAGCAGGAGGGGCATGAAGAGTGCAGCGAGACTTAGATGAACGTAGGTCATGATTTTTCGAAAATTCATAACCTACGGTCTAGAAATTTTAGGCGCCGAAGGCAATAGAAACTAAGTCTATATCGACTGCAGCAGCACCTAGTGAAAGCGAATTGATACTTCTCTAGTCAACTTCTGGCTTGTA
>JAXMMN010000093.1:0-2022 GCA_034366485.1 Bdellovibrionales bacterium | reverse complement strand
ATGAGGTTCGAATCATCAATCAAACGACGGAATGATTGAAACTGAGGCAGAGCCGAAACGCTTCCAAACTCAAAAGCCGTATCTGAAAGTTCAAGTCCCGAAATCGCATGAACAAAATCTGAAACTGTTTTGCGCGGAACGGATTCAGCATCTTTCCATTGACCCATCGCCAAGGTCCAAAAAAAGCTGGGGCGACGATTTCGGAAGTCTTCAAACAGTTTTTCAGTTGGTTCGAGGCCGAGAAGGCTTTGTTGAAAAGCGCCGAGGTCGTCAAACATCTGAAGTGCGACACCCCAATTGCGACCAAACGTTTGGAAGTCATGGTAAAGCTGCGCTTCAAATTCTCCATCGGGATGCGCAGCTAGAAAGCCTAAGCCGAAGGCTGCAGCCATCAGAGCACCCGTTTTTCTATTCGCAGATGCCTCGACAGCACTTGCGACCAAATGATCCGGAACCGTCGTAATGTCGACGCCGAGATCGATCGCCTGTCCCTCGTGCGCCTGGAGCATCGATTCGATCGCAAGATCCACGGCCTCACATTCGCAAACCGCGCTCCATGGTACCTTCATCAAATTTTTCAGTGCAGAAAAATAAAGCCAATTGCCAGCATTGAGCGCCAACGGCACGCCAACTTGAAGATGCAACGACGGCTGTCCGCGCCGCACAAGACTGCCATCTTGAATATCATCAATGACGAGGCTTCCGAGATGGATGTCTTCGATCGCTTGACCAGCCAGCGCGAGGCGAGAGGCGGCGTCGGCAGTCAGCGGACGTTTGCGATAGGCAAGAATCAAACGCCCTGACAGTTCGACCATTCGTGAACGAAAACGTTTACCGGTCGAGACGCGCGCACGATCTAAAATCCGGTCAAGGTGTGGCACAACCCAAGTGTCTCGAACGAGACAGGGTTTTGGATTTAACGAACCTGACGCCAAAGGACCCCTCTCCCAGCCATCAAACGTGAATCAAAACTTGTTGGACGATTCGTCCGAGTTTCTTATATTGTCAGAAGCCCCAAAGAGTCATCATTCCTCGTGCAAGAATGCGATGAGGCAATGGGCGTTAGACGCACTGCAAATTGGGAATTTAGAGAAGCCTAAAAAAGGACCAAAAATTTCTAGAAAACAAATCTGATTTGGGAGATCCAGCGATCGTTTCCGCGATACCGGGAAACATAGCCTTGATTTTCATTCGACGGTAGACGGCTTCCCAAGACATCGCCCATAACCGAAACTCGCCAGTCTTGTGACTGACCGTTCATTGAAAAATCAAGACTCATATCAGCCTGAAGCATCGATCCATTCTCGGAGAGCTCCTCGAGCCAGCGGCCACCCATCGTGAATGTCGATCGTCGACCTTTCCCTACCGCCATGCGCCCATCGACGGCCAGTGCTTCTTTGAACGGAACGCGTGAACCAAAGATCGCCTTCTCACTAGCGAAAGGTCCCTTCATCGTGAAGCCGCCACCAGTTGCTTGCAAGTAGCTCACAGCGAACTCAAAATCCGTTCGCCCCACATCAAACCCGATTGAAACCTTCGGACTTAGGAACAACATCGGATCCAATTCCTGATATGTCAGGTTAGGACCGGCAAATTCATTCGTCGGCAAATCCACCAAGGCCGATAGGCCAATTCCGAAGGCGCGATCACCGTCTTGAGTAAGACTATTGTAGCCAAGTTCCGCACCAGCGAGCTGATGATAAATGACTTGGGGATTGATTTGAACAAACGCGAAACTCGAAGTGTCTGTCAAATTCAGCGATCCCTCAAACGGAGTCGACAACTGATTTCGCGGCTTAAACATGTAGCTAGCTTGTGTATAAAAACCATCTTGCAAACTTCCGTAGCGAAGAAGCACGCCGCCCGACGAGTGACTGATGACTGAGCCGGTTGAGGGAGTCAAAATGTCGTACTGCACTTGGGTTGTCTCAGAAAATAAGATCAAACGATCGGTAGGTTCTGTGAACCAAGGACTCGCAGATTTAAATCTGCCATTCTGCAGAGAGAAATTG
The DNA here is from genome assembly GCA_034366485.1 of Bdellovibrionales bacterium. Classification (GTDB taxonomy): domain Bacteria; phylum Bdellovibrionota; class Bdellovibrionia; order Bdellovibrionales; family JAMPXM01. The sequence goes on along the minus strand of JAXMMN010000093.1, from coordinate 10 downwards.
CCACCTTGTT
>JAXMMN010000092.1:0-14963 GCA_034366485.1 Bdellovibrionales bacterium | reverse complement strand
TTCAATCTTGTTCACGGCGAGGGCGAGACAGGAAAACGTTTGGTCGCAGACGAAAATGTGGACGGTGTTTTGTTTACAGGTTCGTACGAAACCGGACTTAAAATTAAACAAAAAACCGTCGAGCAGTACTGGAAACTCTTGGCACTCGAGATGGGCGGCAAAAATGCGACCATTATTTGGGATGATGCCGATCTCAACAAAGCCATCTACGAAACGACCATCGGCGCCTTCATGTCGACCGGGCAGCGTTGCTCGTGCACGAGTCGGATTATCGTTCATGAATCAATTGCCGATAAGTTTATCGACAAGTTCTACGAGACTGCGAAAAAATTGACAATCGGCCACTGGAGCGAAAATCCGTTTATGGGTCCGTTGATCAATGCGGCCGCGGTCGAAAAATATGTGCGCTTTCAGGAAATCGCTAGCCGAGAAGGTGCCGAGCGCTTGATGCGCGGTAAAGCTCTCGACGTCAGCCACAAGGGCTACTACGTGACGCCATCGATTTGTGTTGTAGATCGATATCGAGAAGAATCGGTTTATCAAAAATCAGAAATTTTTGGGCCCAACGTTGCGATCTATCGCACTCAAGACTTTGATGAGGCACTTAAAATTAATGCGAGCACGGGGTTTGGGTTGGTCACTTCGATCTTTACAAAAAACCGTGCGCTCTATGAAGAAACGCTGTTCCGGGGACGCTCTGGAATCGTAAACTGGAATCGTACAACAAATGGTGCAAGTTCAAAGCTTCCGTTTGGTGGAATGGGTAAATCCGGAAACGATCGTCCCGCCGCGGATTTCGCGGTTTCCTATTGTACGGTGCCTGTCGCGAGCCACGAAGATTCGACACCGTTTGATCCAAAAGCAGCGCCCCCAGGTTTGAGCTTCGATCCACTAAAATGATAGAGGTTTAGGTTTGAAGAGTACTGTGATGCGCATTTCTGCTGCGATCCTTTTGCTGGGCCTGGCGCTCGGTTCTGTCGGTGCATGGCAGGCGTTTCGCTTTGTTCGTACGCCAGCCAGTCAAGATTCGACATTGGTGGTATTCAATGTCGAAAAAGGCCAAACGCTTCGGGAAATTGCACTGAAACTTGAAAAAGAACGACTGATCACCGATTCGAAAAAGTTTCGCGTGTATGTGCGGTTCAAGGCCCTTGGCAGCAAAGTACGCACGGGTGAATACGCGCTACGCAGAAATATGCCGCCAAGTGAGATCTTGCGCATTCTTGCCAGCGGTCGAAGTATTGAATACGTCGTGACGGTTTCAGAGGGCCTCAATCGTTTTGAAATTGCGTCGATCGTCGATCGTCTTGGAATTGGAACAAAAGAAGAATTCCTTCGCGTCACCCAAGATCGTGCATTTATCAAAAGTACTCTTGGTCAAGATTTGCCAACACTCGAGGGGTTTTTGTATCCCGAAACCTACTACGTGACTCGCGCTTCAGGAGTTCGCGGACTTGTTCGTCAAATGGTCAGCAAATTCAAAGATAAGTTTGCACAGATTCCGTCGGCCAATTCGGAAGCGACACCCTTGACGAAGCACCAGATTGTGGTTCTGGCGAGTATCATTGAAAAAGAAACTGGGGCGCCGGAAGAGCGGCCGTTGATCAGTTCGGTTTTCCACAATCGAATTCGAAAAGGAATGCGCCTTCAAACGGATCCGACAGTCATCTACGGCGTGTGGATGAAGACAGGCGCTTGGAACCGAAATATATCTCGGCAAGATCTCGTTACGCCGACCCCCTACAATACATATGTGATTCCGGGGCTGCCCCCTGGGCCCATTGCAAACGCTGGATGGGAAGCGCTCGTTGCAGCAGTTCGCCCGGCGCGTTCGGAATTCCTGTTCTTTGTTTCACGAAATGATGGCACACATGTGTTTTCGAAAGACTATCGACAGCACAAAACGGCTGTTGGCGACTATCAGCTAAATAAAAAAGCGCGCGAAGGAAAATCTTGGCGCGATCTAAAAAAGCGTACGCAATAGATTCTCAACTTTAGAGTGCGGAGGAATTACAATGGCTCTTCAAAAAAGGGCCTTCGTCAGCTTGTTGGCGATGGCGGTTTGTTTCGGATGTGCAGGAAATCAGAAAACCGAGCCAGCAAAGAATGCTTGGATTCAGGAAAGCAATAAGCTGGCAGAAGAGTATTCAAAGGCCTGGGCGGAGCTACTGCCCGAACGAGGATCAGATCTCGGATATCGCGAATATGATTCTCGCGCGGCGATCACGGATGGCCGACTTCGGATGCGCATCGAAGCGATGCTGCAGGTATGGCAGGCGAAGCTAAAAAGTAAACTTGCGCTCGAAAAAGATCCGGATGTTTCCATCGATCTCCGCGTGCTGCTGGACAATGTTGAATCTTCGCTGAGGGGATTTGATCTTGAGAAAAAGTACGGCGTAGTTCCCTTCGAACAAGTTTCCGAAGGAACATTCTATTCACTTCGTTCCCTGATCAACGATCAAAGTCCGCCCGAGCGAAAGCGCGCGGCCTTTGATCGTTTTAAAAAGTACGTTCACGGATTCGAAGAAAATGGGCTAACGGCGATACCTCGCGCCGAGTCTGCGAAGCAGCGAACAGAGGAAAAGATAAAACTCTTTTCGAAAAAAGGTGGACCCAGCGGAGGGCAGCGGTTTTTCCCTCTCCGCGGCGAGGTCGACAACTATTTGAAGAACTCAGAGAAGGTTGTTGAGGGAGTAAAGGCGCTTCTCGAGGATGCAGAAAAGCAAACTGGTTTCAAAGACTGGAAGCAGGATTTCGAAAAGTTCAAAATTCAGGTTCGCACCTATGACAATTGGGTAAAAACGACGCTGCGTCCATTGGCCCGCACCGATCACCGTCTCCCGAAGGAGATGTACGCTCTCGCACTTTACAGAATTGGGCACCGAGCTACTCCAGAGGAAATTCAAAAGACGGCACGCACGGAGTATGAAAAGTCTCTGATCGAGTATCGCGCTTTGGCCGCCGAAATTGGTAAGCGCGAAGGCTTAAAGGATTCGTCTCCGAAGGCGGTTTTGGCGCACTTTAAAAAGAACGTGGAAACAGATGCGGACAAAATACGTGCTCGCTATGTGAAGGCGGATGAAGAGCTTACGGCCGAAATTAAGCGTCGAGATTTGGTTAGCCTGCCGACAAAGCCGCTGCGAATTCGGGTCGCTTCGGAAGCCGAAAGCCGTATCCAGCCTGTTCCCCACTTGGATACACCACCATTGATTGGCAACACGGGCGAACGACCTGAGTTTGTTGTGCCAATCGGCTCTAAAGACAAACTGGCCTTTGACGACTTTGCGTTTGCCGCTGCGGCAAAAAGTCTGACGGCCCACGAAGGGCGTCCTGGACATGACTTGCAATTCAGCGCTGTGCTCGACCGCGGTGTTTCTATTATCCGCGCGAACTACGCTTTCAACAGCGTCAACGTGGAAGGGTGGGCTCTTTACGCTGAATGGCTGATGGAAGAATCGCTTTCTCAAGATGAGAAGATGGGGCTTTTAATGTCGCGCATGATGCGCAACGCCCGAATGTTTTTGGATCCTGAAATTCACCTTGGACTCATCACTCCAGAAAAAGCGAAAAAAGTGATCACAGAGGAAGTCGGAATGTCGCCAGAATGGGCGGATCTCGAGCTTCAGCGCTACATGTATCGAAGCCCTGGGCAGGCGCCGAGCTACTATTATGGGTATTTGAAGTTGCGCGAAATTCGCAAGCAGGCCATGGAAAGAATGGGTGCTTCATTTAAAGAGCGCTGTTTTCACGACGCGATTTTGGATGCAGGTCTTTTGCCTCTGGAAATCTTGGCCGAAAAAATGAAAGGCGTGTCCTGCTCGAACTAAGGATATTTTCTACCGAATAACTCGGCTAAATTCGCGTGTGTCGTTGTTGTATTCAAACACGTTGAGGCGGCCGACAAGGTTTCGATCGAAAGTAGGTACTAGAATTTCTGGTCGTCCGTCGCCGTTGACGTCATCAATGGCGAGGTTTGTTGCCTGACCGTTGAAGCTAAAGAACGCGTCTCTTGCGTCCGAAATTTCAATTCGCTCGACCAGTCTTGTTGCCGAGGACGCGTTGATAGACGCGTTGTTAGATGCGTTCTCAGATTCGCTGTCGAGAGTCTGTTCGATGACTGTTTCAAAGATTTCGAGATAAATGTTGTCGCGAGTTTTAATCTTCGCGACCGTGAACATGACGCCGGTTCCGCTGAGATCACCTTTTGCTGTTGATACAACCGTGCGGAAATCTGATCGCAGAGAACTGCGTACGCTGGTTCGAACATCGGGGTGAACGACGGCCACAAACGCCACAACCGCAAGTAGGGTGAGAAGCGATTGGGAAACACGAATCAGTGTTTGTGGTGTAGCTACTTGGTCGACCATTGCTTGGATGCGGTTTTTCATACTCGGCCCCCTGCCTAGGTAGTTATCCAAGAACGGTGCCGCATTTAATTCGAGCTGACCCCTTTTGAGACCATAAAAATTAGTATTATCAGGCACTTACAAAGCGTCCCGGGTGTTCTTCTTTTTGACACCCGAACAGCATCTGATTGCAAATTCCTTTCGGCGTCTGGAACTACTTGAAATTACTGGGAAACAGGGTGAAATCTGGCGACTGTTGGTGGCTTGTCACCTGAGCACCAGTTGGACACCTCTACGTAGGGAGACTTCGCAATGTCGACGTCGATTTCGCCAGCGCGGTACGCGCCATTTTCAACCGAATTTCGGTCCGAGTTCTATCGCATGCTTCAGGCTCGACGTTCGATTCGAAAGTTTCAAAAGCGTGAAGTGGACGAAAGCGTGTTGAACCGCGTGCTTGAAGCGGGACTGCAGGCGCCGTCCTGAAAGAACCGACAGAATTGGCGCTTCTTTGTTTTGCAGGGGAAAAAGCGCGACGAGTATTTGGCTCTTTCGCAGAAGTCATGGATCGGAATCAAAGACGTTCTTGAGAAGCGCTTAAAACCATCACTTTATGAATTCACCGAGCGCTTCTTTTTCACTTTGGGAGACGCGCCAGTGGTGATTCTTTGCTACTCACACAACGACGCGGAAGAAAGATATCACACGTCGATTGGTAGCGTGTACATGGCCGTGGAAAACATGAATCTCGCGTGCATTGCCGAGGGTCTTGGGTGTTGCACCATGGGTGCGCCACTAGAAATAAAAGATGATGTTGATCGCTTTCTGGGCCTTGAAGGTCTGCCAGAGTATCAAGCGGGGAAACTGGAACTTTTGTGCGGCATCGTTCTCGGCTGGCCCGATCACGACCCACCCAAGGCAGCGAGACAAATCGACAATCGAATCACGTTTCTCAAATAATCGCCGGGAAAATTATCACAGAAGGTGAGTTCTTTTAGAGCCGAAGAATGAAACTGTAGTTGCGTCCTGCATTGGCGCCATCGCGCCGATACGAAGACCATCGCAAATCGGTTTTCGTGTCTGGCGCAGTGCCATCCTCTTCAAAAATCTCAATTGCTGTTTTGCTTAGGCCCTCGACCATCAGCTGTCCGATGACAATTCGGTCGAGATGCACAAAAGACTTCGGACTTCCGTGACCGAGTTCATCAACAGGAAACAGAGCATCGCTTTTTTTGTAGCCCGCGCGCGTCGCTGCTGCGTGTAGAAGTGATCCGACACTGACGTCGACCTCAAAACTCTTCGAACGAATATGCGGTCCGATGACGGCGTTCAGAGAGGTGCAGTCGACGCCTTCTGCTTTTAATTTTTGAATCGTGTGAGACACAACTTCGCTTTCGACGCCACGCCAGCCGGCGTGAACCGCGGCGATCACGCCATTCGGAAACTTGTCAGTTGCTGGCCCATGAATGAGCACCGGAAGGCAATCGGCCGATTTCACAATGAGCGCAAGACCGCGATCGAATGTGTAATGGGCGTCAGCCTCGACGCCAGAATACTGAGAGAGATCCGAACGCACAACGGTCTTTGAATGAATTTGATTGAGGTTGGCCCACTGAATTGGAGTGGGGAAAAGCCCGCGAAACTTGTCGCTGATACTTGCGATCGAAGCACCTTTGCGACCGAATCCCAAAATCAGATCAGCAGCTCTGGTCCAAACAACGTCATGATCAAAGTTCCAGTCGCTATTCGTCATCGGCTTCCTCGGGAGAATCTGCCTGAGCATCGGATCGAATCTTCGGCCACGAGTACTCGTCGTCGGGACGTTTCGCAAAGCGTTCAACGGCAACTTGCTGTTCGAACTTTGGAAATTCAAAGTGGTCAATCAGAGGCATCAAATCACTTGGCCACTGCGCTTTCAGCTTAAGGAATTCCCCAGTTCGTGGATGATAAAATCCAAGTTCAAAGGCGTGCAAAGCGAATCGTGGAAGTTCTGAAATCATTTTTCGAAGCAGCACAGACTTCAGATTTTTTGCCCGATTGTCTGCGCCATAGACTGTGTCGCCGACAATGGGAGATCCGGCCTCCTTCATGTGGACGCGAATTTGATGTGTTCGCCCAGTCTCCAGCTTTAACTCAATCAATTGAATTCCAGAGGCGTGTTCCGCAAGAGTCCGATAGTGGGTAATGGCAAATTTCGCATTCGGCTCTTCGGCGTCAACTGACGCGGACTTCTTGCGATCCTCTGGGTGACGCTTCAAATAGGAAGTGATGGTTCCTTCCGGTGGTTTAAGTCGGCCAAATACCAGCGCACGATAAATTCGATGGGTGATCTTTCGTTGAAACTGAAGTGCGATCTCTCGCTGGGCTTTTTCATTCTTTGCTATGACGATCAGTCCACTTGTGTCTTTGTCCAGACGGTGCACAAGCCCGGGCCGGAGCTCGTCGAATCCTTGAGAAAGATCTTTTGTGTGATGAAGGAGTGCATTCACCAATGTGTCCTGTGCATGTCCGTAGGCTGGGTGAACCACAAGTCCGGCCGGCTTGTTGACGACAATCAAATCCTGATCTTCGTAAGCGATTTCAAGCGGAAAGTCGTAGGGGACGAGTGTTTGTGTTGGCACAGTCGGAATGCAAACACGGAAGACATCTCCGGTTTTAGTCACCTGCGAGGGCTTCACTTTTATATTGCCAAGGAAAACCAATTCTCTCGCTAGCAGTCGCGATGCTTGCGATCGAGTTCCAACCGCAGGTAGGGTCGCCAGCGCTTTATCGATGCGCTGACCAGAGAGAGCTTCGGTGATTTCAAGCAGATGTTCTTCGAGTGTTTCGCCTGGGCGCAGCTTCGCCGGCAAGCCGTCAGCTGACTTCGTTTCGTCAGACATACTTATTGGGAAGGCCGGCCTTTGCTAGGCCCATATAAGAGGCGACGACCTTGGCCTCATCAAGTCCCAGTTGTTTTGCGACTTGAACTAAAAATCCGCGCAAGAAAACTGTCGCCGGCAGATTTTTAAAGTCATTTGATTCGAGCGCGATCAAATACGTTTTTCCGATTCGTGACGAGACGCTTAGCTTTTCAAGCGATACCTGTTTGTACAGTCGAACCTTTTGAATGAAGAGTCCGTCAAATTCTGTTTGAGTCGCGATTTCTTGCTCCATCGCGAGGTCAATCTTGTATGTACCAAGCGGGCATTTGCCGGTATCGGACGGCAGGGGCGAAGAAGTCTCTCGGCGTCGCACAGTGAATTCAGAGTTCGTGACAAGAATCGATTCGCGAATACCAGTCGCCGAAGTATGCAACGGATCCATGACTGGCGGTGGCGGTTGAGAAAAAGCAGGTTGTTGCGGGGTCGACGGAACGGCTGCGAGGACTGGAGCAACATGTGGTTTTGGTGCTTGCGCGGCGACCGGTGCGCTCATCGAATAGTCAGGTGTGTTGTCGAACGATCCCGGGATTGAGGGGTCTGGCACGACAAAATCAGGTAGCGCTTCGTGTTCCGCTTGGTTTTGATAAACTGGTTCTTGCGTTACCGCTCGAGAAATTGGCGGAGCCATCGATCTCAATCCGGCTTTCAGAACTGTTTCGTCGTAATTGCGCCGAAGTCCATGATTTCCCAAAACTGCGTAAGCTTCTTCAACAAGCTTCATGAGATCTCGGGCTTCTTCGCGCGAGAACATCGAGTAAAGTGCAGGGTTGTCTTGAGAGTAAGTGGCCTTCGCGCGCTGGTAGGCGCGGTGGATCTCGTGTTGAGGGGCATCGTGTTGCACCTCAAGCACCTCGTAGTAGTTCATTCCATCCTTAGAAAACATCACCTATATGACAGCGCGAAGCGCTTGAGGATTCAACAGGTTCTTTGTGATGCCGAGGAACTGTCCAACGATGCTCGAGTAGGGATACTCGATGACAAGTGGTCGTCTTTTTCGAAGCGACTGCCACACGGCGTTATCATGGTCGATGTATCCGAGGTAATTTGCATCAATCCCAAAGTACTTTCGACAAACACTTTTCATAGAGTGGCCAAGCTCGATGTCTTGGCGAGTGCGTACCTGGTTAAGCAGCAACTGCAGTTGAAAGTCTGCGATCCGCTCTTGAAAGCGTTGGCCGGCCTCAGGGTTCATCTGCTGAACATAGCGAATGAGGTCGGCGGGACTTCGAATTCCAATTTGATTGCGGGAATCCATGGCCGCTTCGATCAAGCTTTGAATTCCGAGTTCGGATTCAGTTTGTCGAAGTTTCCGATAGAAGCTGGACTTCATAAAACGATACGCATTTTCAATCGAAGTCGGTTCTGGCGTAACAGCGACGACCTTTTGGTCTGCTGATAAAAAGAAGTCGAGCGTGTTTTCGCTGGTTCCTGCGCCGAGATCCAAAATCACATAGGAAGTTTGAATTTGCCGGAAAGACTGTATCAGCCGCTGTTTGCTGTCTTTGTCGAGATCCGCAATGTTGAGGGCGTCATTGAAGCCGCTAACAAAATTGAGACCGGGAATTTCAGTCGCCGCCGTCACTTGCGAGATTGACTGCGCACGACCCGAAATGAAGTCAGAAAGTGTTTGCGGCGGAATCTTTACGCCTAAAACGGTGTGTAGATTGGCGCTGCCGAGATCGAGATCGATCAGCGTCACAGACTTTCCCATTTTCGTGAGGCAAATCGCGAGCGAAGAGCTAATGAAGCTCTTTCCGATTCCGCCTTTGCCGCCACCAATGGCCCAAACATTTGTTGGAACCACTGCGGGGCCTTTGGGATTTAATTTGAACGGGCTTGGTGTATTGTCATTCATCCCTTTTTCTCTTCGGCACCGCTTCCGCGGATATAAAGAGGCTGGGCCTGTTGCCAATTGAAGTTTCGGACTAAGGCCTCGGGACTTTGACCAATTAGTTTCATCGCGGCCATGCGGCCGATCGTGGCTGCATGGGGAAAATCTAGACTTCGGTCGAGATGTCGGAAGTGAACGCCCTTAGCGGCAAGAGAGTCGCGGACAAGTTCGACGCCATCGCCAACAAGGATCAGTGAATCGGTCGATCCGCTTTTGAACTGAGCTGCAAAATCCAATGGCGCCATGGCGACCGGGGTAGAAAAAACAAAGCCACCTGTTTTTTTGGAAGCCAAGGCGACGAAAACCATGCCCATCTGTGCGTTGAGAACGGCGGCAAAAGTGGGAGGAGTTCCTCCGTTCGCGGAAGTTGCCAGCCCGCTAGCAATTGCGCCCTCAAGAAGTGCGTCGGTTGTGCGAATTGGAATAAGGGGCAAACTGAGATTCCAAGCCGCCGTACGAGCGGCATTAAGACCCACGCGAATACCGGTGAAGCTTCCGGGGCCGACACCGACTGCGATGGCGTTGATCTCTTTGAAGCCACCCACCATTTTAACGGCATCGTCCATCGCTGGAGTCATCACTTCGGCATGACTGCGTCCCCGTGTCCATTCGTTCAAGGAGAGGACTTTGAAATCAGAACTACGAACAACGGCCACTGATCCAGCGGCCGTGCAGGTCTCTATCGAAAGGATATTGAAACTTCCATCGCTCATTTAGCGAAAGAAAATCCGAGACACATCGTTGAAGAGAGCAAAGACCATCAGACCGACCAGTAGGGCTGCGCCTACTCGCTGAGCTATTTCCATTTTCTGCATTGAAAGTGGAGCTCCGCGTACGGCCTCGATTGTGTAAAACACCAGATGTCCGCCATCAAGTACCGGCACCGGCAAGAGATTGAGGACGAAAAGGTTGATCGAAATCACTGCCATCGCAAGAAAGAATTCGGACATTCCCATGCCCCAAGAACGCTTCGCCATTTGGCCGATCGACAAAAAACCGCCGATGTTTTTCGAAGAAACTTCACCTTGGAAAAGGCGAACGAAGCCCATAACGACCGCGCCAGACATTTCTGCCGACCTGATCGCCCCTCGCTCCATCGCTTGAATCACGCCACCCGCAACTTTTTCAACTGTTTGTGGAGTGTCGTCGATCATCATCGGGCGAATTCCAACTTCGAAGCGCGACTCTTCCTGGCCCATGTTGTTCATTCGCTTTTTCACGTTCGGCACGACTTCGATACTGACGGGCTTGAGATCGCGGAGAACGTCAAACTTCAACGGCTTTTCGCCGTTGTAGGTGCGAATGGTCGCAATGACTTGTTCGAAATTTGTCATTGGAGTTTCGCTGATCGACTGTAGGCGATCGCCGGGTTTCAGCCCCGCTTTTTCTGCAGGAGACCCCTTTTCTACCGATGCGAGATAGAGCTCTGGATCATCAAAGCCGATAGCACGCATGGCTTCGAGGCCCGCTTTTCCTTTGGCTTCCGCGGGAACCGGAACAGTGAACTCTAAAGTTTGTGGCTGGAAATCTTCATCGAGGAAACTCTCAAGAAGTCCTCGTTGAACCGTGATCTTTAATTCCGGTTGATTCGCAAAAGTTTCTGCAGACGACAGAAGCTCTCTCCAGCGGCGGATTGGAGTTTCGCCAATTTTTGTGATCGTGTCGCCGGTTTTAAGCCCGGCTTTCGCCGCCGCTGTTTCCGAAGAAATCACTGCAATCAATGACGCCCGAGACATGAAGGAGAGACCTTCGATGCCGCCAACTTCTCGTTTCCAGCCAAGAACAAACGGGTTCGGTACAAGCTTCGGAGTCGCTTCTAAAACTGCGACTTCGCCAGATGCTCGTTGAACCTTGATGCTGATTTTTTGTTCCGGAGAATCTTGGATCGGATCTTCAAACTCGTTCCACGTTAGGGGTTTCACAACGGTGCCGTCAGGTTTTACAACTTCAAGGACAGTGTCGCCGGACTGGAACCCGATCGATGCTGCCATCGATTTTCCATCGATGTCACCGAGGCCTGGGAATATCGCTCGTTCGCCCATCATGGCGATCGCGGTGTAGAGGACAAAAGCGAAAAGTAAATTCATCAAGGGGCCGGCAAGGATAATCGCAATTCTTTGCCCGACCGGCTTATGTAAAAACGAACCGCGCCGATCAGCTTCGCTGACCTCGGCCGAAGGATCATCGCCATACATTTTGACGTAACCACCAAGCGGAAGCATGGCAATGACGTACTCAGTTTCGCCACGTCGAAAACTAAAAAGTTTTTTGCCGAAGCCAAGACTAAAAACTTCGACTCGTACCTTGTAGTACTTCGCCACTAAAAAGTGCCCGAGCTCGTGGACGAAAATCAAAAGCCCGAGAAGAATAATCATTGGAACTGCGTATGAGAAAATACTCGACATCTCGTTATAATAGACGTCCTAGCTAGTGGGCTCCAGCTGTTTTACAGATTTTAGAGTCGCTTCAATTTGAGACGGGCGACGCACTGCCGATTTTCGCTGACTATTGTCAGGGCTGACCCCGACTAAATGCCTGATCTCGAGACGAGAAAGCTGACGAGGCTAAAGTACACAGGTGCGGCAAATAGGACACCATCTAGTCGGTCCAGCATTCCGCCGTGTCCCGGCATGATAGAGCCAGAGTCCTTAACGTCGGCCACTCGTTTTAAAAGCGATTCGTTGAGATCGCCGATCTGTGCGAATGCGCCTGTGATGGTCGCGGCCGCAATCATCATCCACGATGAAGCTTCTGGTGGAAGAAATTGAGCGATGACCACCCCAGCGATGGCAGAGCCGAGTAGGCCACCGATGGCACCTTCTACAGTTTTCTTAGGCGAAACGGATTCGAAGAGCTTTCTCCGGCCAAAAAACCGCCCGGTGATGTAGGCCATTGTGTCGCCCGCAAAAACAATGGCCAGGAGCCCGAAGAACCAAACGTCTCCGGCGGGGAATTTTAGAAGTCGAAGCGCAAGTGCTGGAAATAGCCCGACGTAAAGAAAGCCCATCAGTCCGGCGCCTTGAAGTTGAACCGAAAGGCCCAGGTCTCGTCGGTTGGTAACATTGAACAGAACAATGGTCAGAAAATAAATCGAGGCCTGCGCGATCGACGCCACGGGTTTTTCGACAAAAACCGTCGTCAAAAACAGGGAGGCGCAAAGAATGACGAATGACCAGCGCAAGGATCGTGGCGCAAGATCCGGGCGAAAAGTCAGACGACCGTATTCGTAGATCGAAGCGAACGTCAGTAGGATGCCAATGAAGAAAAGTCCGTTGGTGCGAAAAAACCAGTAGATGACAACGAAGAGCATGACGGCGACAAGTGCAGAGATCGCCCGGATTCTCATAAAACCGTCAATTCACTGTTCGGATCATTTGCTGACTTAGCTGTGCCGCCGGCAATTTGTGCGGAAGTCCGACCGAAGCGTCTTTCGCGGCTGCCGTACCACTGTAAAGCCGTCTCCAGTTCCGCCTCGCTGTAGTCGGGCCAAAGCGTCTGCGTGAAGTAGATTTCGGAATAGGCGCACTGCCAGAGGAAAAAGTTTGAAAGGCGTGTTTCGCCGCTTGTCCGGATCACGAGGTCGGGATCTGACATTCCGTTTGTTAAAAGGCCTGATTGAAATCTTTCATACAGCTTATCGTCGCTGATCGATTGCGGATCGAATTCACCCTTAGCAGCCGACACCGCCAAAGCTTTTGCGGCCATCAGTATTTCCTGACGACCACCATAGCTCAGCGCAAAGGTCAGAGTCATACCGGTGCACTCGGCTGTGGCGCGAACAGTTTCTTCCACTTCTGCGCGCACGCTGGCGGGAAGTCGGTCGAGCTCACCAATGGCCTGAAATCGAATTTTGTTTTTGATCAAAGTTGCGCGTTCACGTTTGAGGTGTCGCGAGAGAAGTGCCATGAGAAAGGACACTTCTTCAAGAGGCCTAAGCCAATTTTCAGAGCTGAAGGTGTAGAGAGTGAGTTCTTTCAGGCCGCGTTTTGAGGCGGCTTCAATGATTTCCCTAGCGATCCGCGCTCCACGCAAATGCCCGAAGGTGCGATTGCGCCTTCTCAGCTCGGCCCATCGACCGTTGCCATCCATTATGATGGCAACATGCTTGGGCAAATTGAATTTTAGGTTTGCGTCGTCAGTACTCACGTTCACCAATTAGATCGTCATGATCTCTTTTTCTTTTTCAGCCGACATCTTGTCGACCTTTTCGATGTACTGATCGGTGGTCTTTTGAATTTCAGTTTCTGCGCGTTTGTTGTCGTCTTCACTGATGGCTTTGTCTTTGAGTGCCTTTTTCAGCGCCTCATTGGCGTCACGACGAGCCATGCGAACTGCAACTTTCGCATCTTCGACAACCTTCTTCGTATTTTTAACCATCTCTTTGCGGCGCTCTTCGTTGAGATCAGGGACCTTTAGGCGAATGACTTTGCCGTCATTGATCGGGCTCATGCCGAGATCGCTTTTGATGATCGCCTGTTCGATTTCCTTCAGCATCTGAGCTTCCCATGGAGCAATCAGAAAACTTTTTGCGTCTGGAGTCGAAACAGCAGAGACCTGGCTGAGGGGCGTGAGGTTGCCGTAGTAATTAACCTTTACGTTGTCGAGCATTGAGATTTGCGCTCGACCCGTGCGAACTTTTTTAAGTTCGTTGGCCAGTGAAGCGAGGGCCTTTTCCATAGAATCTTTTGCGGCTTTTTTCGCATTTTCGACCATTGCAGACTCCTTCGTTGTTATTGAATGTGCGTACCAATACGGTCGCCTCTGACGGCCTTCAAGATATTGGCTGGATCTTTGAGATTAAAACAAAGGATCGGCATCTGATTGTCCATACAAAGACTGATCGCAGTCGAGTCCATGACGTTCAAACGACGATTGAGAACTTCGATGTATGTTAACTCGTCAAACTTCACTGCGTCCGAATGCTTCAAGGGATCTTTGTCATAGACGCCATCGACTCGGGTTGCCTTCATGATAACTTGTGCGTCGATTTCCATCGCGCGAAGAGCAGCGGCCGTGTCAGTGGTGAAGTAAGGGTTGCCGGTGCCGGCCGCGAAAATAACGACCCGTTTTTTCTCGAGGTGGCGCATGGCGCGGCGGCGAATGTAGGGTTCCGCGATTTCCGCCATTTCGATTGCGCTTTGAACGCGGGTATCGACCTGGATTTTTTCGAGTGCATCTTGCAAAGCAAGAGCATTGATACACGTGGCGAGCATGCCCATGTAGTCAGAGCTTGCGCGGTCCATCCCGTTGGCAGAAGCAGCAACACCTCGGAAGATGTTGCCGCCGCCAATAACGATTCCGATTTCGACGCCCGTCTCAACCGCTGCACCGACTCCTTTTGCGATTTCTTCAATGGTTTTTGCGTTGATGCCAAAGCCCTGGTCTCCGGCAAGTGCTTCACCACTGAGTTTCAAAAGGATTCGTTTGTAGATCGGTCTCGCTGGCGTCGCCATCGTTGATTATACCTTTGCCTGTGCAGCAACTTCTGCTGCGAAGTCGTCTTTTTTCTTCTCGATGCCTTCGCCAAGTTCGAAGCGAACAAAACGACGAATGACGATGTTCTCGCCAATTTTCGCGATTGTTTCTTTCAAATAGTCCGAGATTTTGAGGTCCGGATTTTTAACGAAAGGTTGTTCAAGAAGTGCAACATCCGACATCCATTTTTTAATTTGGCCGTCGACGATCTTCGCGATCATTTCTTCCTTTTTGCCTTGTTCGCGCGCTTTCGCGGTCAGAACTTCGCGCTCGCGAGCGATCAGAGTTTGATCGACTTCGTCGGTGCTCACAGAAATCGGCGCAGTCGCC
>JAXMMN010000091.1:0-1236 GCA_034366485.1 Bdellovibrionales bacterium | reverse complement strand
CACAAGTGTCATGTGAAAGTCTCCTGGTGCGACATACACATGATTTGGCTGTATCAACTCTCCGTGACGTCCTTCATGCACTTCAATTCCCAAAAGCTTTTTTAGGCGCTCAGCCAGTGTCGCAGTAAAAATTGGTGGCATGTGCTGGGCAATCAAAACCGGTGCAGAAATCGGTCCGGAAACTTCGGAAAACAATTTTTCGAGCGCCGTTGGTCCCCCCGTAGAAGAACCAATCACTACGACCTTGGGACGAACTGTTTCCCAAAGAATTTTTGGATACGCCTGTCCGGCCGATGGGCTTTGCTCAAATCTAGGCTGCGCTTGTGTCGCTGTTCCCTGCAGATCTCCAAACAGTGCTTCTATTTTGGGCTTGATCAAATCAAGAATTTTCTTTGCAGGATCACTTCCAACGTCTGCACCATGAAACTCAGCACCCGGCTTTGGAACAAAGTCACTCGCTCCCGCACGAAGCGCATCCATCGTGATTTCTGCACCACGTTTCGAATGCGAGGAAAAGAGCAAGACCTTCACCGAATACCCTCGTTTTGAAATCTCTTGAAGTGTTTCGAGTCCGTTCATTTCAGGCATCTCGAGATCAAGAATCATCAAATCAATTGCACTCTGCGAAAGTCTTTCGATGGCCATCTTTCCGTTCGAGGCCACCGCGACGACTTCACAGTAGTCAAGCGTCGAGATCGCGTTTCGCAACTGTGACCGATACACGACAGAGTCATCAACTATGAGTACTTTGATTTTTCTTCGCATATCGGTCACGTAGCACATCCCTCAAAGAGACAAGTTCCAAGGTCGAATTACTAAACAGTTTTGATCAAGGCTGTCAGTCGCTCAGCAAGTCCCGAAAGATCTTGCGAAGCTGTCAAAGTCTGGTTCGAAGCTGTTGTACTTTCATTGGCTGCCATCGATACCATTTTGATGGTAGCAGCGATGCTCTCAACACCCTTCTTCGACTCGACAACAACTCGAGAAACTTCGTTGGTCGTCGCTGTTTGTTC
The DNA here is from genome assembly GCA_034366485.1 of Bdellovibrionales bacterium. GTDB lineage: Bacteria > Bdellovibrionota > Bdellovibrionia > Bdellovibrionales > JAMPXM01. Next base: position 223 of record JAXMMN010000091.1, on the reverse strand, counting down.
TTCAACTGCAGCGGCGATAACACCTGAAATCCCGTTCAGCTTCTCGACTGCTTCCGAAATTCCACCAATCGCCTCAACCGCCGAACTTGTGTCACTTTGGATGGCGCCAATTTTATTCGTGATATCGCTGGTGGCTTTCGCAGTTTGTTTTGCAAGTTCTTTGACTTCATTTGCAACAACCGCAAACCCTCGACCTGCCTCACCTGCACGCGCCGCCTCGATG
>JAXMMN010000090.1:0-3628 GCA_034366485.1 Bdellovibrionales bacterium | reverse complement strand
TGAGCCGGCCATCAAGCACCGGCTTACCATCGGTCCCGATGCCAACTAAACCCGTCGCGGTCACCTTGCATCGGAAAGCTCCGAGATCACCCTCGATCACGCGAGTCATCCCCGCCTTGACCGTGGCTGTCGCCCGCATCTTGTCATGGTCTAAATATTTATAGATCGGACCTGACTTCGTGGTTTCATGAAACCACGTCTGTAGTTCTGTTCCCAAAAGTGACTTTGCTTTTCCAGTCGAAACTTCTATGGATCCCTCAACAACGCGAAGATCGGTGACGCCGTTTTGAGATGAAATCACTGTCCCTTTTTCGAGTTCTAAAGAAGTGATATTGAGAAGCTTCATGTACGGACGACCTTCAGCATCGCGCGAAGAGCCGTTGACCTTACCGCGTTGGCCGAAGTTGAGTGAACCGACTCGCACTTCGGAATATCCTTCGTCGGTCGTTTCACGCCTTTTCACTTCGACGTCGAACGTTCTACCAACATCGTCGTTGAGTTTTTGTTCTGGAGTCCCATCGCCTCGAACCTTGGTTCCCAAATTGGTAAGGTTCGCATCGTTGCCGGTGCTAAACTCCCATGCGACCACCGGGGGTTTCGCGCTCCCACCTGATTTGGTGCGAAGCTGGGCGGTGGGCGAAACGGTGCGCCCCCATAGGTCGACAGAAGGTTCTCTTGAAGTTTCAGGCGTAGCATCGCTAGCGACTTTGTCTGACGGCACAAGCATGCATATTGCCACTTGCTGATTTTTTCCGTCGCGAAGAACCGTTACCTGTGGGCCGGCACATTCCTCTTGTGAGAGTGATGCTCCCACACCCACCGCTCGATTCACTTCCTCTAGTTTTTTTATCGCCAAATCTGCCGCTTGCACGTCTGACATCGGAAGAAATTCATCCGTCGAATACTCGCGCACATGGGTTTGCGGTGCTTCAGAAAGCACAGGAAGTGATATGCCTAGCACGGCACTCGCGACAGCGATGATGAGTAGATACCTAAAATGACCTGCCATCCAAAAGACTTATCGGACAGCCAAGTAGCAGATTTAAAAAACGGCAAAATTAAACGACCTAGACTAGAAGAAAGTCAGCTGGCGAGTGGGATCAAACTGGGCGTGGACTTTTTCAATCTCCGCACGCCCGAGAACCATCTGTTTCCCTCGACGTTCGACTGTGATTCCAGCTTCTGGGCAAACACTTAAACATGGTCGAAGTTCAACGGACTCTACGGCCAACCAGTCTCGAAGCTTCAATTGAAAAACTTCGAGATCTTGATCGCTAGAAACGCGCAAAATACTTTTCGCGCAGGTCGAGCACATCAATCCTGGAGGACGCTTCGTCGCCAAACTTAAGTTCTTGCGGACGCTTGTTCGCTGCGGCCTGCCGCCGCTCGCGCCGCCTGCGCAAGCAAGTCCTCTGAAACAGGTGCGCTTTGTGAATCTACATTCCCCGCCACCTGCATGGCTGCGAATTCAGATGCACGCACTGTCAAAAGCTCGTTGCACGAAATCATTTGCGCGGGCATGTGCGAACCGTACTTCGCCAATGCTTCGCGATGGTTTTTAGCTTCTTCAACCCAGCCTTGACCATCAATGGCCGTCAAGCTTTCGAAGCGTTCGCGACTGAAAGACTCTAGGCCCGTCCAATCGAGATCTTCATAGCGAGGGCTCGTGCCGAGAATGTTCTTTTCGCCACCCGCACGGCCGTGAACACGTTCAAATACCCATTTCAGGACACGCATATTTTCGCCGTAGCCGGGCCACATGAATTTGCCGGCCTCATCTTTTCTAAACCAGTTCACGCTGAATACTTTTGGCAACTCAGAAACGAACTTCCACTTCGTGTCGTCGGCAAACGAAAGCCAATGCTTGAAGTAGTCGCCCATGTTGTAACCGCAGAACGGAAGCATCGCCATAGGATCGCGTCGGACAATGCCTGTCTGACCAGCTGCCGCGGCAGTGGTTTCGCTCGCGAGTGTTGCTCCCGCATAGACGCCCGACGCCCAAGAGTCTGCTTCGTAAACCAAAGGAACAAGCTGCGCTCGACGTCCACCAAAAATCATGGCCGAAAGCGGAACACCTTTTGGATCATTCCATTTGTCATCAAGCGATGGACACTGTTCGATGGAAACTGTGAAGCGAGCATTGGGATGAGCTGCCGCGCGGCCACAGCCTGGCGTCCACTCTTTCCCCTGCCAATCGGTCAATTTTGCCGGTGGTGTCGAACTTAAGCCTTCCCACCAAACATCGCCATCTGCTGTGAGTGCCACGTTCGTGAAAATAACGTTCTCAGCAATTGTCTTCACGGCGTTGGGGTTGGTTTGCAGCGAGGTGCCTGGAGCTACTCCAAAGAAGCCTGCTTCCGGATTGATTGCATAGAACTTTCCGTCGTCACCAGGCTTGATCCACGCAATATCATCACCAACAGTTGTCACTTTCCAGCCATCGAAAGATCGCGGCGGAACCATCATAGCGAAATTCGTTTTTCCACACGCCGATGGGAATGCCGCTCCGACGTACATTTTTTCGCCCTGCGGAGATTCAACTCCCAAAATCAACATGTGCTCGGCTAGCCAGCCCTGACGACGCCCCATCTCGGAGGCAAGACGTAGAGCAAAACACTTCTTACCTAAAAGTGCGTTGCCGCCGTAACCAGAACCGAACGACCAAATCTCATTTTTCTGTGGGTAATGAACGATGTACTTTTCATCGTTGCAAGGCCAAGTTTTGTCGGCCTGGCCTTCTGCCAAAGGACTTCCTACAGTGTGAAGAGCTTTGACGAACTCGCCATCTAGGCCCAGCTGACGCCATACGTCCGCACCCATTCGTGTCATGCGACGCATGTTAACGACGACATAAGGCGAATCAGAAATTTCGATTCCAATTTTAGAAAGCGGCGAGCCCAGAGGGCCCATGCTGAAAGGAATCACATAAAGTGTTCTTCCTTTCATGGATCCCTGAAAGAGTGGCTGTAGTTTTTGTGCCATTTCATCTGGCGCCATCCAATTGTTGTTGGGGCCAGCATCTTCTTGGTTTTCACAGCAAACAAACGTGCGATCTTCCACACGCGCGACGTCTTTAGGATCAGAAAGCGCCAAGTAGCTGTTTTTTCTGATGAGCGGGTTCAATGGTTTCAACATTCCACTGGCGACCATTTTCTCGATCAACAGCGCTTCTTCGGCTTCGGATCCATCACAGAAGTGAACGTCTTTGGGCTCGGTGAGAGCAACGACACTTTCAATCCATTCAAGAACTTCTGGATGTTGAACGTGAACCATACCGTTAAAAGAAGCGTTGGCCATTGCTACCCCTTTGTACAATCGAACTATCTTGTAAACGCCCAGAACACTAGGTTCCCGACCAGTGCTCCGACAAGGAAAAATCTAGGCCACAAGAAGGGACCAGATGGCATTGAAAGAGGTGCCCCAAAACGCGCCAAAATCGCCCAAGTTCGCATCAAAATCCGGGGATTTTTAGCTCACGAACGAGGATTTTTGACACGGGTGGCTATTTGATTGAGAGCTCGGGCATCACCTTGGCTAAGTTTTGACCCCGAAACCCATCCACTGCGTGAGTGCGTTCGAGGAAAAGCCGAAAGTCGGCTTCTTCAAATGGCGCCGCTAAGAGACGTGA
>JAXMMN010000089.1:0-6147 GCA_034366485.1 Bdellovibrionales bacterium | reverse complement strand
ACGATCTTTACGCATTCATGGTTTGGAATTTTATCGAGACCATAGTCGATCGTTGTCAGAACAATAAAGCTTTAAGTGAAACGTGGAGCCCGATCATTCTGGTTGAAGCGAAGAAGCACTACGCATGGTTTGTAAAACCAGAAAATAAGGATAAATTCAAAGAGTCGTTTCGCAACTATGTGAGCGAATTGATGAAGAACCATGTGGCACATGGTTCAGATGTTAAATTGAAAAAAGTCAGCTGATTGAAGGTAAGGGCAATGCGATGAGACAGCTTATAATTTTTGGACTTTCCATTTTTTGTACAACATCGTTTGCCTTGGATTCTTATCAAATCCCGATTTCAACCCAGGTCCGCATCACAGAACACGCGGTTTGCAAAACCGTGTTCAACGATTCGCCGACGGGCCAAGCACTTATGGTTCCGACAAAAACTTTGGCCGAATGGAATGCGTTTCTTTCGAATCTTCCGACAGGTGTTTTTGCTGGCGAATGCGGAATGCTTGGCGGCGGTGGTTCGAGAAGTGATGCACCAGGTGGTGCGACGACTTCACGCGGTGGCGCAGGTGGAAGCGGAATCGTTATTATTCGCTACCTCACTCCGTAGGGTAGACTCATCCCGAAAAGCTAATATTTGCGGCGGATTTTTCCGCTGAGGTCTGTCCCCGCTGCGACAGAGTTGAACACGGTCCCATATTGCTTCACATTTTTGTGAAGTAATTCAAGGCGATGATCATCTTCGTCGCTATCAATCACGATCTCATAGGCGATCGATTCCATCTTAGGTGGCTGATCTTGTCTTACGCCGTGAAGCTTGATTTCGACGCCACGAAATTCAAATTTTAATATCGGCGCAACTCGCTCGATCCCTTTGATCATGCAGGCGGAAATCGCGGCCATCAGAAGTTCAGCCGGGTTAAAGGCATCCGGCGCTCCTTTGAGGTTGGTGTCAAGTTTGAGTGTTGCCGATTTTCCAGCTGATTCGCAGTGCGATCTACTTTCTTCGTGGCTGACCCATTCCGAGCGAACATCAAAAGTTATTTTGGCTTTCGGTTGCTCAGACATAGGTTCCTACCTTTCAATTATGGCAGCAACGCCCATGCCGCCGGCCGTGCAAACGCTAATCAGAATTCTTCCACTGCCGTTTTGTTTCAAAATTTTGGCCGCTGATGCGATGAGGCGACCGCCAGTGGCCGCAAATGGATGGCCAAGCGCTAGGCTTCCGCCTTTTACATTCATTTTTGATACATCGATTTTGCCGAGTGGCCTTTCGAGCCCCAAAACGTTTCGGCAGTACTCCGTAGATTCCCACGCCTTTAATGTACACGCCACTTGTCCAGCAAAGGCCTCATGGATTTCGTAGAAATCAAAGTCCTGAAGAGACAAGCCATTTCTCTTTAATAGATTTGAAACGGCAACGGTGGGCGCCATCAAGAGGCCGGCACCGTGGACAAAGTCAACGGCGGCAACTTCGCAATCTGTGAAGTAGGCCATAATTTCTTGAGAATTCTCATTTGCCCATTCCGGGCTTGAAAGCAAAACCGCCGAAGCGCCGTCCGTAAGAGGAGTGGAATTTCCAGCAGTTAAAGTTCCTTTTCCTGAGCGATCGAATGCAGGTTTCAGTTTCGCTAGCTTTTCAAGCGTAGTGTCCTTGCGAGTGATGGTGTCTTTTCGCAGGTCGCTCATCGGTGTGATGAGATCGTCAAAAAAACCTTCCTCATATGCTTTCGCTGCGTTTTGATGAGACCTGAAGGCAATGAGGTCTTGTTCTTCGCGCGAAATTTTCCACTCTTTGACCATGAGTTCGCAATGTTCCCCCATCGACATTCCTGTGCGGGGTTCCTTGACCGCCGGCAATTGCGGCTTCAATAGACCAAGTTTGAAATGAGTAAGAAAAACGGAAATTTTCTGTGCAAAAGACTTCGCATTCTGAAGGCGAATCAGAAAATGGGTGAGCTTTCTTTGGCCGATGAGAGGAATATCGGAGTTCGTGTCACTACCGCCAGCAATGCCGGATTGGATTTGGCCAGCTGCAATTTTTAGAGCTATCAAATTTGCCGCTTCGAGCCCTGTTCCGCAAGCTCGTTGGATGTTGAGACCTGGAGTTTCGGGTGCGAGTCCACTCCCTAGTACCACTTCTCGGGTGAGATTCCAGTCAAACGGATGATTCATCACGACACCGGCAATGACGTCTCCAAGAAGTTTGCCTTTGAGGCCTTTTTTAGCCACAAGGTCTGAAACCGCTGTCGTAAGAAGATCCTGATTTGATTGTCCCAAATAGCTTGTCTGAGATTTCACAAATGGAATTCTTGAGCCACCTAATATCGCAACTTTTTTGCCGAAACTCATTTGGTTAGGTCTTTGTTAGAAAATGTGTCAAAGCTTGAATATGTCATATGGAGATCGTAGGCCGGAGAAGGGTCGTAAGCAAAGGAAGATCGAGATGAATGCTCCGGTACACATTCTGTTTTTGTGCGTCGCCAACTCGGCGCGCAGCCAAATGGCCGAAGGGTTAGCGAAATCCATGTTTGGCGACAAGGCGGTTGTCCAAAGCGCCGGTTCTGAACCATCGGGCAAAGTTCAGCCATGGGCTGTGGAAGTACTGAAAGATAGCCAGATCGATATTTCAAAAAACTGGTCGAAGTCCACAGATCAGCTGCCGCTTAGTTTTTTAGCCAATCTCGATTTTGTCATTACTTTGTGTGCGGAAGAAGTTTGTCCAAACTTGCCGTCGCGGGCTAAGCGCTTACATTGGCCGATCAAAGACCCAGCTGGTGTCCCCGAGAGTCAAAAGGCCGAGGCCTTCAGGACGGCCGCCGATGAAATTAAAATCCGACTGGAAGAATTTGCGAAAGCAAATGGCCTGTGAACTAGGTAGACCCGAACGTATCTCTCATTTTCCGGCTTTTACGGTACCACGATCCATAGACTAACAGTGCCATCACCACGAACCCGCAAGATGAGAAGATTAGAAATTTAAATTGATCTGTCGACGGAAGTGCGACGCCGGCACCGAAAAGTCCAATTGTGGCAAGCGCTGTTAAGGCACTGGCAAACCCATTTACTTCTCCGCGAACTGCCGGAGCGATTTCGATCTGCCGGATTTGCATTTCTCCTAGGCTAAAACCATAAAGACCAACGCGCGATAGTAAGATAAACGCCAAAAAACCACCATGTCCGAACGAATCGGCGAACAGAAAGACTCCTAGTGCGGTGCAAACCATTGCAGTTTGAAACGATAGGAATAAGTAACTAGCGCGGTGGACATTTAGCTTTCGAACGGCGATGGGAAAAAGCACCGTCGCTACAAGTCCAAAGACAGCACCTAAGCCTCTGAACACTCCGATCGTGAGTTCAGGAATTTTCCAGCCGTCCTTGAGAAAAGCAGTAAGGAGAACGCCGTGAGGACTAAGCACAGAAAGCCATAAAAGCGAGTAGGCCAACACGACTTTGGCGACGGGCTCTTCGAAAAAGGACCGCCATCCTGCCTGCAGTTGATCGAAGAGGCTAACTTTAGAGGCGATGGAGACGGCGATTGGTTTATTTCTCAGCTCCGGTCGTTCGCGGAAGATAGACTTCAGCAGGCCGTATTCGGGAAGAAATGAAATCACGTTCCAAATTGCAACCAATGAAAAACCAAGTAGAGGCCAATAACTCGACGTTAAAAGAAGGAGTGCCCCTGCCGCAACAGGTGAAGTGACCTCTGTGAACAAGTCGACTTGACGTAGCCGACTGTTAAATTTCGACAGAACGTCACCGTCAAAACTTGATGGTACCAAATCGTTGGCAATGGAAATGTCCATGAAGGTCGATCCAAGCTGGCACAGAATTCCGCTCAAAACGAGCAATGAAAAAGGGAGTAAGAATGCGAGGGAAGTGAAATCGGCGCCGACTGTCTTAGCCAGGGCAAGGACGCTTGCGAAGCCCAAGAGGACTCCGAAGAGCTGAAGAAAAATTCCGATTCTTGCGGCGGTTAGGCGATCGACCCGATCAATGACACTTGAGAACTTGGGAAGAAATACAACTGTTGCGACCTTGACGAGAAGGTAGAAAAGCGCAGCGATCCGAAGCTCTCCCGGGAAGATCTGTAGAAGCACAATTGGAACCGCAAAGTCCCAAGCTTGGTCGCCGGAGCGAGTGAGAATTCTGCCTAAAAGCATTCTCGAGCTAAGTGTCATCACGCCTGTCTATTCTTGATCTAGCAGGGATAGACTTTCGAGCTCTGCTTTTGTGGTGAAAAAGTCTCGATAGTATTCCGTGCGCTTGTCGCGAAAATCAAAGTACTTCTGGACGGCCTCTAAAAGGTCGGGACCATTCTTAACGCCGCGATTGAATTCGCTTTCCGTGAGTTTCAAAAAACTTTCCGCAACTTGTACGTCTTGATCTGCTGATCCGATGAGCTCCGCTAGTACACTCAGATCATGCTTTAGTTCGTGATCAAGCGCTTCGCCTTCGCGAACGGCGTGTGCAGCTTTTTTTCGAAAAGAAGCTGCCTCCGCTTGTCGTGCGGATGCTTCTCGGTGATCTTCAAATCCTTGACCAAGATCGACGGTGAATCGAATTCCCGCTGTCTGTTCAATTCTTTTGCCGACCGCTCGGTCTGTTTCGTCGGAGAGGGCAGGTAGACCGACGTCCGCGTACAGATCGACCCTTGGTTGCCACCAAGCCGACGATTGATTCGCTTTCAGCTGTTCAATGGTTTCCAGATCCTTTTGAAGCTTTACTGTAAGATGCTTGTCGGTCAACGCCTTCGGAATATCAAAGTCCTTCGAGGAAACTTCTGGGAACTCACCAACCACTTCGATGTTTTTGTGTTCATTCAGACCTAACGCAAGTGCGAGTTGATTGCGACTGAGATCCATCTCGAGTTTGAGTTTTGCAATTTCTCGATTCAAAGAAATTCGGTGAAGTTCGAATTGTTTGGCATCGGCCGTCGTCGTAAGGCCCGCACCGGCTCGCCGTTTCGCCGATCTTAGATTTGTCTCATTGATTTTTAGTGCTTCATTCCGATCGGCAATTTGCCTCGAAAAAGCTAGAATGTTCCAGTAAGCGAGACGCGCCTCTTTGAGTTCTTTTTGAAACACGGCTGAAAAAAGTGTTCTCGAAAGATTTAAGTTCGTGCTTCTTATCTTGTCCTCGAGGCGATCGCGCCCGCCGCGATACAAATTGAACGTACCTTCAATTTTCCAGTAATCCTGCGGCTGGAAGTCACTGGTACCATTCCTAAACTGTTCCGCTCCTGCAGTTGCAGAGAGCTGCGGCATAAACGATCGACCCAATCTTCCAGTTCGAAGCTTTTGGGCTGTGGTGTGAAGATTTGCGGCTTCCACATTTTCATTTTTTTCCATGACGATCTTGCTGAGATCGGAAAACGCGATCTTTTGCTTTTCTGCCGATTTTTCATGAGAATCGGCGGCCCATGTGAAAGACGCGGATAAGTTTGCAAACACAAGTATGTACCCACACAGGGCGAGCCGTTTAGTCATGTGAACTCCTAGTCGAGATTGTCAAAAGCTGAGAGTAGGTCTTTGCCGTCTTGCTTGAGAGTGATGTCGATATTGTATGGTTTGGCTTCTGGCTTTGGCATTTTCCCTTGGAATATTCCGTCTTTCAGCTCGAGCTTGAATTCCGAGTTCTTCCATTTTCCTTTCACCTTCGCAGCAAGCCCTGCGGAGCCGATGGGCTCAAATCCCTTGATATCAAGAGGCTTCATTGCCGAGTCATAAAGATAAACGCGGGTTGTTCCGTCTACAGAACGTACAAGTTCGGCTTTGTGAATGAGGTCCGCCTTTGCACCTTTCTTGTAGTCCGATTTTAATACGACCGCCGAAACAAGACCGCCGTACTTGCCTGTATCGGCAAGTTTAGGTCCATGGCCACCGTCATGAGCGTCAACTACCTCAGGTGCGTAACTAAGTAGTCCCAATGTAATTGCGAGAACGAGCTTCATCATTTCCAATCTCCTTTATTGTGTTGTTCGCTTTGATTCATGTATTTGAGAATCGATTTCTTTCCAAATTTCAAAAAAATAGTCGGTGTTACTACGAGGTCCAAAACCGTGGATGAGATCAATCCGCCCACGATGACGACTGCGACTGGGTAAAGAATTTCTTTTCCCGGTTCGCCCTTCGACAGAAGAAGGGGTAC
>JAXMMN010000088.1:0-11760 GCA_034366485.1 Bdellovibrionales bacterium | reverse complement strand
CTTTTTCAGATTGATGGGCAGCCCTTGAGTTACCGCCAAATTGAATACAGGTTTACGCAAGCCTTCAAACAGGCGGGCATTCCCTTTCAAGGCACACACATTGTTCGACACGCGGCGATCTCGGAAATACATGCAAACTGTAAAGACCTAATTGTCACAAAGTCGATCGCTGGACATCGCGACATCAAATCAACGGCTAGGTATGCGAAGGCCCGTGAGGAAGCCGTCAAGGACGCAATGGCACACCTTCAGAGGGCTGAATCGGGCAGCCTGTGTAGCGAAGTGTCGCATTCAAGAAATTGAAGTCTCAATCAATGAAAGTAAGTCCGCGAAAGAATTGGTTTTGATAATTCGATATGGAAAAAATGGCTCAGATGGAGGGACTCGAACCCCCGACCCAGCGGTTAACAGCCGCTTGCTCTACCGACTGAGCTACATCTGAACACAACAGAGTCTTTGGAAAACGCAGGCCTGAGAGGCCGTTTGCACCAAAGGTCGGACTGCCAAAATAGGGTTTATTGACCGCTGCTGTCAACCGCCAAGCCAGCAAGAACCTTGAGTTCTTCCAAGGCTGAATCTAAATCCGGCGAAAGAAATCGATCGGTCGGATCTGACACAGTGAATAGAACCTCACCTGAGCGGTGAATTTCCCAGCGCGATTTATCAATAAATTCAATAGTGACGTAGGGCTTGGGTTCATTCTGCGGCACCAGATCTGGTTCGTCGGACGCAGCAACAGGTTTTGCAACAAACTGACAGTGGCGCGACAGCCATTTTTCAATATCGAGGTAGCCAAGTGACCGCGATTTGCCACTTTCTTCAGCTGTCCAATCGAGCTTCATCCCGTTTTTAACTTCTACAACCGCCCTACCGTCGGGAAATCGAATCGCGTGGATCCGAGTCAGGCAAAGGCTTCGGCGGACCTCGCCCTCCGCAAGCGGCGATCCACCGGGCTGAAGACCCGGTTGCCCAGGAGCCCCGGGCTCAATACCCAAAGCCTGAAATGCTGTTTGAACCTTTTCTTGATTAAGGTTCTTCATCGCGAAGAATGTGCCGATGAGGGCCGCGAGAAGAAAAAGAATTTTGAAGTAGAGTCCGTACTTTCCAAGCATGAACCCGAGTTAATCAGAATTTGGCCGGGCGGCAAGCGGAACTAAGCCGAACTAGGCGGCGGCTTCGCGAATCGTCCATAGGTCTTCAGTTTTCGCCATCGATAGCACTCCGCGACCGGCGCGCTTGGACGTGTACATCAAGCGATCGGCCTCGCGAATAAGCTTTTGTCCAGACTGAAGTTCTTTAGGCGTTCTAGTACCCACATACAAACAGCCAAGACTTGCAGACACCTCGATCTTATTGCCATTGAGCTGCGTAATTCCCTGAATCGCCGCCAATATCGCGCGCGATCTCGTTTTCAACTCTTCTTCGTCTTTTAGTTTTTTAAGGATTACGACAAACTCGTCGCCGCCGACTCTCGCGATTATGTCTTCTGGGCGTGAAGTTCTGCGAAGTTGAAGCGCCACTTGTTTCAAAAGCACGTCGCCGAATTCGTGGCCAAGCTTATCGTTCACGGGTTTGAAACCGTCGAGATCGAAATAAACAATTCCCATCGCTTTGTTGTCAGCGCGATTGGCTTCGATAAGAAGCGGTAGCTGATCTTCGACAATCCTGCGGTTCGCAAGGCCCGTCAGTGGGTCGCGCGTAGCAAGCATTTTCAAGACTTCTTTGACCGCTTTCAGGTCGCGCAAGAGATAGCCCGTGTAGCTGGCAACTAAAACAAATATCAAAGCGATGTCGAAGCCAGATGGAACAATCGTGCTCCAGTACGGACTTACTTTAAAGAGAATCAACATACCGAAGGACGTGAACAATGAGGCGACAAACAAATAGGACTCACCGAAACGAAATCCGTGGCCAATGGAAATCCAAGGATAGATAAAAAGTAGCGACGCAAATTTCTCGCGACTAAAAAACAGAAACGCTGTCGTGACGAGGACGTCATGGACCAAACCCACGACAATACGTTCGTGGGCAAATCGTGGAATGAAATAAGAATGAATCGAAAGCCCGGCGGTAATTAAAAAGGATGAAACGAAAAGCACCTGGCAAATGATATCCGCTAGCAACAATCGATCGAACTTGATGATGAAGATGTTGGCGACGGACACGAAGGCCAACATGATCGAGACAACAATCAAGCGCGTTGCGCCCTGATCTTTTTCGGCCTCAATAAGTTGCTGCTCTGAACTTCCAAACAGTTGCTGGCGCCCCATCATTTTCTAATCCCCTTTATTTGAGGCAATCTCATTCGACCGTTTCCGATATGGATGTTTCGGCGGCTTCCAGCAGGACCAAAAGCTGGGACCTCAAACAGGGCGTTAAGATGTGGTGGGACGTCTCAGATCCAATTAAATGGCAAAGGGCCAACCGAAGGTCCCGAATTCGTCTAAAACTTCGACGGGGTCTTTAGTGGTGACGCGTGTGCGCGGCCAAAAATTAGGAAGTACGTTGGGATTGGGGAAAAATGGTGCACCGGGAAGGATTTGAACCTCCGACCACTTGATTCGTAGTCAAGTACTCTATCCAACTGAGCTACCGGTGCCCCTAGGAAAAACTGAGGGATACGGATAAAGCCAAATTCGCTCTAAATCAACTGCACAGGGCAAGATTTCGCGATAAAAAAACAGATAAGGAGCAAACCATGGCTAATTCACCCCTCCAGTCTCACCAAATGACATGGCTGACAGCACTTCGAGAGGCGCAGACGACTCTTGACGCCTTTTTAAAAGACCCTGGCCAGCTAGAAAAGTGCGAGAAATTTTCGCAAGTTTTAATCGAGGCCTTTGGCCGAGGCGGGCGCCTTTTCACCTGTGGAAATGGCGGAAGCCACTGCGATGCCATGCACTTCGCCGAGGAATTCACCGGCCGCTATCGAAAAGACCGCAAGCCCCTTGGTGCACTCGCGCTGGGCGATGCTTCTCACGTTACCTGCGTTTCAAACGACTATGGCTTCGAGCACATTTTTTCGCGCCAGCTAGAGGGCCTTGCACGCAAGGGCGATGTTCTGGTCGGGTTATCGACCTCGGGAAACTCTGCCAACGTCATTCGAGCGTTTGAAGCGGCAAAGTCCCTTGGAATCACGACGGTTGGACTATTGGGACGCGACGGAGGAAAGCTTGCAACCATGGCTGACCTTTCCATCGTAATCCCGGCACAAACGTCCGATCGAATTCAAGAAATGCACATTAAACTTATTCACACCGTGATCGAATCGGTCGAGCGCACGCTGTTTCCTGAAAATTACTAGTTTTGCCAGGGTATTGTTCCGCCAGCGCTACGGTTCTTGATTTGAACGGTCGCCCGTGGCAGTGTCCTTAAAAGAAGGCGTCTCCAAAACCGCAACGGAGTGGTGGGTGAGTGGCTTAAACCAATAGTTTGCTAAACTGTCGTACGCTGTAAAGGCGTACCGCGGGTTCAAATCCCGCCCACTCCGCCATTTCTCGACATGCCTAAGTTCGAACCAAATTGTCAGATAATATGAATTCGAAAATAGAATCTGAAATTCGGGCATTTGAGGCGCTTCAAAAAAGCAGCGAAAACCTCGGCGCATTGGATTCCGAACCAGATTACATCTTTCAGCTCGTGATCGCTCGAGCGATTTCAAAAGAGTCCGTCGATATTGATCTACCAATCGAATGGGATCTCTACGATGAAGCTGGAGCCGAGGACGCAGCCGCTCTACTTACGGCCCAGGCATGGAAGGTTTATAGGGTGATCCAAAGTTTTGCCCAGCCCGCCGACGTGACCGAGCTAAAGAAGTATTGCTGGCGAATCGATGATGCCGAATTCGAGTCGACCTAAAGCAAGAGATTGTTCTCAATAAGGCATATAATTTTCATGTTTCAACTTCGGCTGATCTTTAGCCAGCCATCTGGCGCTTTGCCTACCAGATTGGGCTAGGCACAGGCTCTGCAAATCCAATCGGTGAAACTGACCGTAGGGTCAATGAAACCGACTTATAACCTAACCCTTTAAAAGGACTTCAATCATGTCTGCTATTAAATTCTCGATTTCTGCCGCAGCCCTCACCGCGGCAGTGGCCATCTCCGGTATGATCTCACAGAACGCAGAAGCCTGCTCGGGCACCACACGCGGAACTCGCTGCGGCCCCCCTCGCACAGAGGTGCAACCAGAAGCCCCTAAACAGGACATGACCAAGAAGTCGGGCCGCGCATCTGCCCAGCGTCAGTCGTATCAACCCGAAGTTATCAATCTCAACATCACTGGCGACGTGGCTGAACTGATCTACAAAGACCTTCAGCCAAAAGCGATTTACGAAACTGAGTTCGAAGGTGGCGTGATCCAACTCGTTGGTCCGAACATGACCTGCTATGAACAGACAAAAAAACAACGCTCTGGCGAAGTTAAAAAATCCTACTCGTGTGATATCGGCATCAAAGAAGGCGCCACGCTTTCAGGAGCGGCTGGCTAGTTTTATTTAAGAAGACGGCCGACGGTCTGTTGATTCGTCGGCCTTCGCATCAAGAAAAGTTCACGATCAAGATAGTAATGTAGAAACGAGAAAGCTGTCGAAAGCGCGGCAAGTACCGAAAGCCAAACCGGAGCTTCCGCTCTGGAAACGATCGAACCGTCGAAATACACGACTCTAAAAATTCCAAATACGATCACGACGAAAAGTAAAAACAAGGTCGCCGACTTCCAGCGATCAAAGCGCGATGCCGACGCCATTTTTCGAACAACAAACAGGTATTCAAGACCGTGAATGATTTGGGTCGCAAATAGTCCAAGCGGTGAGACCAGAGAATACGCCCAGATCGGAAATCGAAGAGCAAAGACCGTTTTCTTCGCGCGAATTTGGCGTGGATAGAAAAACATCAGTCCAACGATGACAAACCCAAGGCCAAGCGCAAGACGAAACAAAGCCGAACTCGTGCTGAGCCCGAACGATCCTCTGTGAAGCTCCACCGAAAAGAAGTTGGGCAAAAAAACATTTGGCCAAAAAACGTTAGACTGGATCGCAAGTACCGAGCCCACGATGAGCACAATGAGAGCAAGGACCAGTCGGCGCTCGAACCACTCAGTCCGCCTCTTCTTTACTGTCTCTTCCAATGTTTTACTGTTGTAGACCAGGGAAAGCCCAAGCGATTGGGCGATCGCATGCTGTATGGGAAAAAAGATCGTCGCAATGCCAAAGGCGGCAAAGAGCCATTTGGAATCCGACAAGAGTGCTGCCAAGAAGAAGACGAAAAGGCCGAAAAAAATTGTCACGGCTTTCAAAACAAATCGACCGGCGCTTCCCCGACCCTGTTCCATCGCCCAAGGTCGAAGCTCTGGAAAGGACGCAATCATCATCACAGTGAAAGCGTTGTGCGTAACGTTTAAAAAAAGAATGTCTGCAAAAAGCCGTTGAGCAAGCAGAGAAGAGCTTCCAAACAAGCTTTGGAAATAGCGATCGGCGGACACTCCTAAAACAAGCAAAAGCAGAAGAGCAATTGGTAGTACAAGATTGATGCGCTCGTTGGTTTTTGAGAAAATGTCCGAGCTCGCGTTCATTCAAAGCGCCTTATTGTTTTTCAAAAACTCAGTAAGATCCACTTTTCTCGCCTGCTGCAGGTACTTTCCATCGCCAGGATACCATGACCATCGCTTTTTTCCCGACGGATCAATTTCAATTATTTCTGGGCGAGTCGTAATATCGGTGTAAAGCGTTCCGCCATCAGCTAGTCGCTGTACGCCGCCCCAGCGGTTCGAAAAAAAACGAACTCCGTCTTGTCCCAGATAGGTCCACTCGTCTTTTCCGGTCGCGAGATCTGTTTCGCGCAAACTGCTTTGCGGTTTTTCTTTTGTTCCGTTGTCATAGTACAAAAGTCGTCCATTTGGCAGCACCTGAACGTCGTGGGTCATGTTCCAAATTTCTGGACGAAGCGACTTCTGCCAAACGACTTTTTTAAGTTTGTGGTCCAAAACAAAGGCCATCATCAATGATACGTCATTAACGATATAGTGCCCCTTCTTGAATTCAGGATTTGTTTTCTCTGCGGTATGCGCTTCGATTTCGTAAAACGAATTAGCGTGCGTAATTTCCCATTTCACTTCTTTAAAACGCGCCAGGTTCCATATCATTGGAAACCGTCGCTCGACGGCGTTTTTCCAGGCGGCCTGGTTGAACTGCTTGCGATTGTCGTAGAACGAAAATCGTTTTTGTATCTTTCCCTTTTGATCGACTACAAAAAGAACATCTGACCGCGCGTTTCCATACTTCCGATCCGGCAGTACTGCTTCGCTTCCTATGATCAATATGTGTCGACCATCTGGAGAAAGGTTAATCTGATGATGAGCCTTAGTTGGCAAACTCCAAAGTTCCTTCATATGAGCATCGTGTTTTGCTACTCGGTCCGGAAGCGATTGCACGACGGAACCATCATTTAAAAAAAGACAAAGCTCCCCTGGGAACTTTCTGACTAATTTGGGCTTTGACGTGTCCTTGATGTCATAGATCTCACACCCAAAATACAGGTGTGGTTCTGCGCTTACAGGGCCAGCAAACGCTGGAAGAGTCCCTAATGCGACAAGGAATAGACGGATGAAGTTCAAATCTCCACCCCGGTAATTTTTCGTTCAAAACAATACTGCGCCACCTGTTTTTCCGAAATCCTGCACAAACGATCGTCTGCGCCGGCGGAGTTAGGGCATATCAATTTCAATGTGAATTGAAGGTGACGGTTTGCGCAAGCCGCGAACACAAGCGCCATTCGATGAGTTTGCATTTTAGGATCACAAACTCCGGTCGCGCCGGCGTCGGTCGTTAAAATCGAATAGCTGACATAAGAAACATCGGCATTGGATTTTTCCTCGGCCTGCTTCACAGCTTTGATTTCACAGCTTGCGACTTGCTCATCGGCTTTACCGAAGTAGGGATCTAGTCGCTCCTGGTAAAGGCTTTTCAAATAGTTTTTCCGGCCTTGAAGCCATGCGAGACGCTCTTTCGAATTTAGCTCTTCGTTTTCCTCGACGACGCTGAAAGACGGTGCCCGACCAGAAACCATCTCAGAAACCGTGTTCAAAGATATTTTTGGAGTCTTCGTCTGACATCCGACAAACACAGTTCCCATGAAAACTGGAACCAAGAAATAGCCCCACGCTGGCGCTGATCTGCGCGAGCTCACTTTTTCTCGCTTTCGCAAAACCTTACGTTTTGCGTGGTTGCTGATTTTTCTGTAGTGTTCATGACACCCAGGTATTCGACTTGGCCGTCGGCACACGACCCTCTGACTTTCGTTGAATAGACAATCGAGTAGTAAACGCCGTCCGTTTGCTGTGAGAAAAGTATTGCCGGATTTCCAGCGCGTACCGATTCTTGTGTCAGCGCCGGGCGAATTTCATCGAGAGTTCCAGGAAAGACGTGCTTCGTTATTTCTCCGACAACCATTCTTACCGCTTCCGTTTTTGGAGGAAGCTGTAACTGAACATGTTCTGGAAGTGATCGAGCGGTTTTCGTTTCAAATTTGATCCGACCCAGTTCTCCGGCTGACTTTTCCTTTGGCGCTTCCTGCGACTTCGCGGGAGCGAGTCCGGTCATGAACTGCGAGAAAACGTAGCCACGATCGGGAACAATCTTGTGGCAAGCGGCGCACGCCATCGAAGCTTGCTTCAGATCACCAGGAAAAGTGTTTCCGGCGGAATCAAATAAGGCGTAGCCCCAGCCATCAGTCTCTGCGAACTTCTTCTCGTCGCGCACCATAAACTGCACGCGTCGAACTCCGCTTGGCACGGCAGACGAAACAAAGGCTGGATCTTCCGCTGTCTTGATTCCAACTTTGGCAAACACGGCGCCACGCGGGTAGCTTTCGACAGAGTTTTTTTCGGCCGAGACAGTTGCGCTGGTTTCCTTATCGGACAGCTTTTTTAAATGCTTCCAGGCCAGACTGTTGGCGTAAGTGAAGCGAAGCTCGCCCGTATCTTTGCGAAAGCGAACCGTGACAAGCTTCCACTTCTTCTCGAAGTCTCCATGATCCGCAAGCTTGATCCCGTGCATTGATTTCGAGGTTTCGTTCTCAGCGGCAACGGTCACGCGAGTGGCAGTGACAGCGAGAGCAACAGCGAACAGAATCAATGCGGCACTTTTAATACGTGTCGTTGGACATTTCATTTCCATTAATAGTAGCAATGAAATCTTCTCTCCGAGAATGGACCGCAGTGCCGACGCCATGCGCAAGGGCGAAATGACTCGACTCAGATCGAGACGAAAGGTCCCAGACTTCTGTCTAATTGAATTTAATTGATAGCGCCGACGATTTTTCGCTTCCTCATCTTGGTACGTTAGTTGAAGTTACGCCCGTACAAGAACGATCTTCCGTAAAAAAATACCCATGAGGGTTTAACAGGAGTCAGCATGAACACCGGACGTACTAATTCGAACGATTCGATTAAAAAACAAGTTGCCCTCTTAGGAGCGTTTGTCGCACTGAGCGCGTTTGCTGGGGCCGCATTTGGTCAAGCAACCACTCCGCCGATTTTCGCAGAGCCAACAAAGATCCCTGCGGCTTACCAGACATCGTACATTCCCGGTGGTTTTGACTCGAACGACAATGTTGAGGTCGTTCTCGAAGGTCGCTTCTCAAGCTCTTGCTGGCGCCCAGCAGAAGTTGAAGTTGCAGTCGATCACGACAAGCGCGAAATTTATGTTGGACCAGCGGCTTACCTTTACCCAGCGCGCCTCTGCGCACAGATGATCTTGCCATTTGATCGCGTCGTTTCGTTTGGTCTTTTGAAGCCTGGTTCATACAAGTTGATCCAAGCAACTGATGGCGCAGAACTCGGAAGCATCCCTGTTGCGCAAACTCAGTCAGAACGCCCGGACGATTATCTTTACGCTCCTGTTTCCCAGGCGTTCTTCAAAGAACGTAGCACATATAGCGAAGTCACAATCGCTGGAAGCTTCCCAAGCAGCTGTATGATGATGGACGAAGTGAAAGTCACAATTGAACCAAAGGTCATCGTGATTCAACCGATCGCGAAAATTGAAAAGCGCCTTGGTTGCAAAGATGGAAGCTACCCATTCCAACAAAAGACAAAAATCGAAGGTATTCCTTCAGGCCGCTATCTTCTTCATGTCCGCTCGATGAATGCGAAAGCGATCAACAGCTTGGTTGACGTTAAGTAAGCGACACGCCAGTTTGCAAAAGAAGGACAAGCCGACGAACGGCTTGTCCTTTTTTTTGTTCAATCTTCGACGCCCCCGATCTAAGCTACGAATTCGACAAAGGGGCGGCTTAAGCAATGATGCATCATCGATTCGCAAAGCCTGTTGCGATCATCGTCGGCCTCCTTGGGCTGATTGCCGCAATCAGTTTTTTTCTCTTCATTCCAAAGATGAAAAGCGACGCCATCCTGCTAAACGATCTTCTTCAAGAGCCGCTTTTAACAGTCGACGGTCGCAAAATCGATTTGTCGGATTCGAGTAGTTCGAAATACCCGGTCGTCATCGTCAACTTTTGGGCGTCTTGGTGCCCACCCTGCGCCGAAGAGCTTCCCTCGCTCCTTAAGCTCGTTCGAAAGTTCGAAGGAAAAGTATTGATCTTGGCAATTTCGGAAGACGAAGACGTAGAGAAAATGAATTCTTTCTTAAAGCAGTATGGAGAGCTTCCGAACTCGTTTGCGGTGATTTGGGATAAAGGCTTTCTCTACAAAGCGCGCTTCAGGGCAGAGAAACTTCCAGAAAGTTGGATCTTTGATAAAGATCGCCGACTGGATAAAAAGATAAATGGCTATGAAGACTGGGGTACACCCGGCGCCCTTCAGTACTTCAAAGAGCTAGTTGAGCGATAAAGCAGGACACCTTTGCAGCAGGCCCGGTTGTCTCAGTTCGAGACAGTGTCTCGGGTTGTAGTTGGATTGTGATTCGATCGTCACAAAGCCGGATCTCGAGTGAACGAAACAAATTGCTGAGGTAATGTTTAGGAATGCAGGCATCAGCAGTTTTGAAAAGTTCCATCATACTTTTTATTGCCTTCTCGGTGCTTGTGATCTCGTTTCAAAACTGCGCCGAACAACCACGTGTGGTTTCATCGCTAGGGTCAGAAGGTAAATCTAACTTTGATCACACTGGCATCGTCGACGGCTGTGCCAGCTGTCACACAAAGGACTTTCCAACGGCGACTCATATACCTATCAACGGCGCGGACTGTAGTTCCTGTCACACGCCCGCTGGCTGGAAAGCCCCAGGCGGTGTCGCCGGAGACCCGCACAATCCAAAACCATCGAATTGTGCCATTTGCCACGCAGCAGGAACTGCTTATGCACGCTATCCGACTAATCACCGGCCGGTAAACGGTGCCGACTGTGCAAGCTGCCACACCACTCCGCCAAGCATACCGGCGTCGCGAACACTTTGGGCGACAGCGAACTACGCACACATGCCAGTGCCGACGTCTTGTAATTCATGTCACAATCAAGAGCGACCTGCCGTCGCGAGATATCCAACGGGAATGACGGCAAATAATCACTATGTCGCAAAAGACTGCGCGACTTGCCACCAAACCACGACCGCCAGCTTTTCATTCAACCATCGTCGCTCAAACAATGCCGAAATCGGCTTTTGTCTCCCCTGCCACGACAGCAACAGTGCTAGAAATGAACATCGCAACAATCCGAACTATTTCGTTGGCGATGGCACATGTCACACGTGCCACACACTTCAGCGACCAGACGGAATCAACTAAGCATTCTTAGCCGTTTTCATTTCGTCGAGTTTCCACTTTGCGATCGATGCGACCGCTAAAATAATCTGAAGACCAACGAAAATTCCCACCCATGTCGCTCCACCTTTGGAGAAACCGTAGGAATGCAATCCTGCCGCTAGAACAAAGTTCACGCCGTACCAGGCCATGATCACCAAAAGGTAGGCGACGGGGCTCGCCAGCAAAATGCCTAGCGGCGATACCCAGCCGGTAATTCGCGCATGCAAAATTGCGAGATACCCAAGGTCCGCAATCAAGGCCCAAGTTTCTTTCGGATCCCAGCCCCAGAAACGGCCCCAAGAATAGTCAGCCCAGACTCCACCGAGTACGATCCCGACCGTCAGCAGAAAAACTCCTAGCTGAATCATCCGGTAGCAATGATGCGAAAGATCTTTGATCTCTTCGGACTTCAGTTTTCCGAATGCGTTCATGACCATCGCATAGTTGCCAAGAAGCATGGTGATGGTGAACGCCGCATAGGAAATGGTGATTGTTAACACGTGGACCGTCAGCCAAAGGTTGCTGCGCAAAACAGCGACAACCGGATCAAGCCCTGGGTTTAAAACCAAAGGGAAGCCTTCGGTTAAAATCAAAACAAGCCCTGCGCCTGCATAAAGAAGACTGATCATTTTCGCGCGCTGATACATTTGGAAAAGAAGTGCGCCGAAAAGAGCGACGCCGAAAGAAACCCAGAGCATTGTTCCGTACATGTTTGTCACCGGAGCAAAACCCGTGATGTAAACTCGAACAGCGAAGCCAAGAATGTGCAGACTGAGTGCCGCAATCAACGCACCTTGGGCATATTTACGCAAACGGGAATCTTTGTCCGAGAGCCACAGCAACACACCAGCAGCGAAATACATCAGTGCCGCGAACCAAAAGACATGGCTTCGATAGAGCGTCACTTCGAGACCCATTTTATCAATCTGACCTTTGAAAAGCTCGGGAACCTCTTGCGCGCGAATCACAAGTTCCAGATCTATTGCTAAACCGGGGTCCACTT
>JAXMMN010000087.1:0-3788 GCA_034366485.1 Bdellovibrionales bacterium | reverse complement strand
CTTGATGTCGGCGGCGGCGCTAACAAAGAAAAAGTCACGAACGCCTTCAAGTTGATTCTTAAAGATCCAAACGTAAAGGGCATCTTTGTGAACATTTTTGGTGGCATCATGAAGTGCGACATCATTGCCGAAGGCGTAATCGCGGCTTCAAAAGAGCTTGGGCTTAAAGTTCCTTTGGTCGTCCGACTTGAAGGCACCAACGTCGAACTTGGTAAAAAGATGCTCGCAGAAAGCGGCCTGAACATTATCCCAGCGGATGATTTGACGGATGGCGCGAAGAAAATCGTCAACGCGGTAAAGGGAAAATAGCCATGGCAATTATGATTAACAAAAACACGAAGGTTATTTGCCAAGGCTTCACTGGGGCACAGGGCACTTTCCACTCGGAACAGGCCGTTGCTTACGGAACGAAAATGGTCGGCGGAGTGACACCAGGAAAAGGTGGCACGACGCACATTGGGCTTCCCGTATTCGACACTGTTCGCGAAGCGAAAGAACGAACTGGCGCAAACGCGTCGGTGATTTATGTTCCGCCACCGTTTGCGGCTGATGCGATCATGGAAGCTGTTGAAGCGGAACTTGATCTCGTGGTCTGCATCACGGAAGGAATTCCGGTTTTGGATATGGTTGCAGTAAAGCGCTATATGCAGGGCCGAAAAACTCGCCTCATCGGACCAAACTGCCCAGGCGTCATCACTCCGGGTGAATGTAAGATCGGGATCATGCCAGGTCACATTCATAAGCCAGGTCGAATTGGCGTTCTCTCGCGATCCGGCACATTGACCTACGAAGCGGTCGGACAATTGACCCGCCTTGGCCTTGGCCAGTCGACCTGCGTTGGAATCGGCGGCGACCCCGTTAACGGAACCAACTTCATCGACGTTCTTGAAATGTACAATGCCGATAAAGACACGGATGCCGTGATCATGATCGGTGAAATCGGCGGCACGGCAGAAGTCGACGCAGCCGAGTACATTAAACGAGAATTCAAGAAGCCGGTCACAGCGTTCATCGCTGGTTCGACGGCGCCAAAGGGCAAACGAATGGGACATGCAGGAGCCATCATCACTGGTGGAAAAGAAACTGCTGAAGCCAAGTTTGATGCTCTTCGTGCCGCAGGATGTTCGATCGCGAAAAGCCCTGCAGATCTGGGTACGACCTTGGCTGCAAGCCTGAAGCGTTAGATCTGCGTTGCACGTAGATTCGATACGAAACCCTGGGGAAACCCGGGGTTTTTTTATTTGAAGAAGCTGCATTACCAACTAGAACTGACCAAATGGAACTTTCTATTGTGTCGAAAACGACAGGACTAGAAACGATGACCGTTGCCGAAGCACTGGATCAATTCGATCGTGAGCATCGCTTTGGAAAAGCAGCTTACACGGAACCATGGAACACGGTGACGATTCTGGGGATAAAATTGCCATTTCCGAACCCCAAGCAGCGACGCGAGGTTGTCCACCTTCATGATTTGACCCACATCTTGACCGGATACGATACAACGTGGACCGGAGAGGGCGAAATCGCCAACTGGGAAATCGCCTCCGGACTACCCGCTCGACATTGGATTGCCTGGTTTTATGTGCCGATCACTTTCACCCTGGGTTGGTTTATTTCTCCGAGAAAAATGCGAGCAGCTTTTTCTGCGGGACGCGGGCGCAACAATCTTTACAAACTTCGAATTGGACGAGATCAGCTGATGGCGATGAAAGTTGGAGACCTAAGAAAACTCCTGGACGCCTCTGTCTAGATAGGCGAACTTCGCCTCGTGAGATTTTTTGGAACTAAAGAGATCAAGGAGCACGTCAATCGCGTGCTCGCAAACCTGCCTGCAGCTTCGAAGGGTGCTCGGGCCATCGACTTCCCGGCGGGAAACGGTGTCACGTCAGAGTGCCTTCACAGTCTTGGCGCCGAAGTTTTGGCCATCGACTTATTTCCGGAACTTTTTCGATTCAAATTGGCTAAAATTATCCGTGGCGATTTAAGTTTAGAATTCCCGGTGAGCTCGGAGTCGTTTGACCTTGCGGTTTGCCAGGAAGGTATCGAACACGTCGGAAATCAGGATCACGTCCTTCGGGAGTTCGCACGGGTTTTAAAGCCCGGCGGCACCCTGCTGTTAACGACGCCGAATTATTCGAATTTAAAAAGCAAGCTCAGCTACCTTCTATGTGAGTCCGAGGCTTTTGGTCGCATCATGCCGCCCAATGAATTTGAAACAATCTGGCTTTCCCCCGGCTCCGAGGGCGCCGGTCCGAATCAACCGCCTACCCCGCCGCGAGTTTATTTTGGACACTGTTTTTTGACCGGATTTTTCCGGCTTCGTCTTTTTGCACAGCTCGCAGGTTTTGAACTTAAAGAGATTCACGATTCTCGAGTGAATTCCACTTCTCTCCTTTTGTTTCCTCTGCTCTACCCGTTGATTTGTCTTTCTGCATGGAAGACAGCTCGTCGCTTTAAGCGCAAAACAAAACAGGCCGCACTTGCTAAAGAGCTCTTTCATTGGATGGTTCGTCCAAAGCTACTTCTGGAAAATCATTTGATTTTGGAATTCCAACGAAAAGCCGAACTGTCCGATCTCCAGAACCGCGGACAAAAAGTCGACATCGGAAGCTTTCAAACCTAAGAGGGATATTGCTATGAAACTGACGAATTTCCTGGGCCTCTGTTTGATTGTGTTTATCAGCGTAACGCTCTGTAAGACTTCTCCCGTTTTGGCAAATCAGCAGGAAAAGACGGCCGTGACCGAGCCGCCGGTTCAATCTCCGGTGCCGCCACCAGCTCCTCCATCGACAATGGATTTAAAGGACTCGAATCTGGCTTTGTTTCTTCAATATGGGCCTGTCGATCTTTTGCTCCCTAGTAAAATAGGTGCCGCGATCCACTGGGACGGTTGGGAAGTCGAATACCTCGGTAGTTCGATCAAAGTTCCATGGGTTTTGAAGGACCTCGGATCAATGAGCGATAAGCGTTTTCAAATTATGCGACGTCAGTCCCTTTCCGGATGGCAGTTTGCGTGGGGAGTTTCGTACAACTCGTTTCAAATTTCATTGGGCGACGGGCTTCTAAGCCGGCTGACGGGCGGTCTTTACCCCAACGTCGATCTCGTAGAAATCACGACTCTGGGTGCCGTTGCTTCGTTTGGCTATCGCCATCAGTGGGGAAACTGGCTTGCTGGCGTGGAAATTTTCGGTTGGGCGCAGCCCTTAGTTACCATCAAATCGTCCGCCCCCTTTTTAGACTCGGTCTCCAATCAAGACGATCGCGATGCCGTACAAACGACGATAGACCTCATTCGTTATTTTCCACGGTGGTCGGTCGCCAAAGTCAGTGCCGGTTATAGTTTCTAAGGTGCTGATTCAGCTTTGATTCGGGCCCAGTTTGAGTATAGAAACAGCGTGAATTCATAGACCGAAACCGGAGGAATACCGCCATGGCAAAAGAAACTACTTTTAGCATCATCAAACCAAACGCCGTCAAAAAAGGCGTCATTGGCGACATCATCGCTCAATTTGAAAAAGAAGGTCTGACAATCGCAGCTGCAAAGCTGACAGTTTTGTCGCGCAAGAAGTGCGAAGAATTCTATGCTGAGCACAAAGAGCGCCCTTTCTTCGGCGAACTTGTCGACTTTATGACGTCTGGCCCAGTGATGCTGATGGCCCTTCACGGTGAAAACGCAGTCATGAAGAATCGCGATATCATGGGCGCTACTGACCCAAAGACAGCCGCTCCGGGAACTAGTCGCGCAAAGCATGGCGATTCCGTTGGTGAAAATGCGGCACACGGTTCTG
>JAXMMN010000086.1:0-2390 GCA_034366485.1 Bdellovibrionales bacterium | reverse complement strand
GGACAAAGTGTTGTGTGGTCTCTCTGGTGGAGTGGATTCATCGGTTGTAGCGGCTCTTTTGACAAGAGCGCTTGAGCCCAATCGCGTTCACTGTGTATTCGTCAATAATGGACTTTTGAGAAAAAATGAATACGAAGAAGTTTTACGTCAGTACAAATTGATCGGCCTCAACGTTACAGGTGTCGATGCTGAGGACGAGTTTTTAGATGCACTTGCAGGCTTAGAAGAGCCAGAGGCTAAACGAAAAGCGATTGGTCGCGTCTTTATCGATGTCTTTGTTGAAGCGGCAAAAAAGACTGGCAATACCTACGAATGGCTGGCGCAAGGAACGCTCTATCCGGACGTGATCGAAAGCGTTTCGCCGCGCGGCGCCTCAGTGACGATCAAATCACACCACAACGTGGGTGGCTTGCCGGAAAAAATGAATATGAAACTTGTCGAACCACTTCGTGAGCTATTCAAGGACGAAGTTCGTCAAATTGGGCGGGAGCTAGATCTTCCGCAGGACATCCTGGGTCGGCATCCGTTCCCTGGTCCAGGGCTTGCGATCCGTTGCATGGGCGACGTCACAAGAGAGAAGTTAAATGTCATCAAGGAAGCGGATCACATTTTTATTTCTGCACTTCGAGAAAAAGGTCTCTACGACAAAATCTGGCAGGCCTTCTGTGTGTTGTTACCGGTACGCACGGTCGGGGTCCAGGGAGATGCGCGAACCTATGACCGAGTTCTCGCTTTGCGCGCCGTTACATCGTCGGATGGAATGACGGCTGATTGGTACCCATTTGAGTTTCAATTCTTGCGCGAAGTTTCGAACCGGATCACAAACCAGGTCAAAGGTGTTAACCGCGTTGTCTATGACGTGACGTCGAAGCCCCCTGGCACGATAGAATGGGAATAACTAGTTTTCCGTCACCTATTGAGTGACAGGGGTTATTCAAATGAAAGTTTCTAATTTAGTATTGGCAGCATCTGCTGCGGTTCTGATGTCTTCGGTCTCGATGGCTCAAAATGCCGCAGCACCAGCTGCTGGCGGCATTGAAGCGAAAAAAGCCGAAGTACTTGCACAGATGGACTCTCGAATTGCAGCCATCACTGCGGCGAAAACCTGCATAACTGCAGCAACAGACAAAGAATCCATGCAGAAGTGTCACGAGATGCTTAAGGATGAGCGCATGGCGATGAAGATGGAGCACATGGACAAGAAAATTAATCGCATGGAAATGCGTAAGCAAAAGCTCGAAGCAAAAAAGAACGCTCCATAGTATCGAAACGTCTTTGATTTCAGTTGAAATGTAAAAGGCCGAGCATCGAGCTCGGCCTTTTTTAGGTCTGCTGATTGCGACCTCTCACTGAGAATCTTACTTTTTAGATTTTTCGACACTTGCTGGTTTGCGGCCTTGGGCGAGATCCTCAATCGTCACTGCCGAAGGCGATTTGCCTGGGGCTGTGTACAAAAATGGCGGCACATCCGAAACAGGGCAACCTGTTAACATTGCGACGTTCGCGAAAACGCGCGAGCCCGTGCGTACGTAAATGTAGGCGAGATCTTGATTCTTGCCATTCACTTTCACTTCTCGGTAAGCAGGCTTTCCTGCCGAACCGTTGTAGACATCGTTCCCCATCTTGGCGAATTCAATTTGTGAATCTTCAACCTTTTGAACAGTGCCAGGTTTGTCGCCACAGGGAGCGCAGAACTCAACAAACTCTGCATCTGGATTTAGAAGTTTTTTTGCAGATTTGACGACATACTTGTCGCCATTTTCTATCCAGGCACATTGATCGGCCATCGCTGGCGCGGCCTGTAAAGTGATAGCTGAGGCCAATAACAATAACGATTTATTAAACATGAGCATCATCCTCGTTTGAGTTTTTAGTTCAGAAAACATCATCCGCGAGGATCCTTTAAAACAGTAGCCAGGCGAGGTCTGGAAATGACGAAACTGGCTCAGGGTTAATGCACCGAGCTAAGTCTTATTATTTCAATCAGTTAACGCGCGGCAATTTAAGCTTCATTTGATCATTGTAGCTGCACCAAAGTCGTTCCGAATCCCCTCGAACCACGCTAGATTCCCGAGATGTCCTTTGTTCATTTGCACGTGCATTCGCAGTATTCGCTTTTGGAATCCACGATTCGTATAAAAAAGCTTTGCGAACGAGCGCAGAAATTGGAAATGCCCGCAGTCGCGCTGACCGACAGCGGAAACCTTTTCGGAGCAGCCGAATTCTACTTCACGGCAAAAGATTTCAACGTAAAGCCACTGATTGGTCTTGATGCCTACATCGCTCCTAAAGGTCGAATGGTCAAAGGCGAGGATCGTGATGCCGCGCAAATGCCCAATCGCCGCATCGTGCTTTTGGCGCACAACCACAAGGGCTGTCAGACTCTGTGC
>JAXMMN010000085.1:0-12230 GCA_034366485.1 Bdellovibrionales bacterium | reverse complement strand
ATGGATCGTATTGGCGATCATCGATAACGCCGTTCTTGAGATTGCCGCCGTATTGGTGATCGCCGGAAGATTTCACGCCCTCGGTGTAATTTTGCATGATGCCGCTCACTCGCGAAGGTCGCCGCGAAATACAGGAACGCTTTTCAGTGTTTTATGTGCCTATCCGATTGCCACCACTTTGGAGGCCATGAAGTATCATCACCTTCGCCATCACCATTTCTATGGAACAGAATTGGATCCATACTTAAAGCGCAATTCGAAGCTTAGAAATCAGTTCGTTGCATCGGTGCTTTCCGTGTCGGTGACGTTTTTTAAAGCTTCGGCTTTGGTGCCGGTGTGGATTGTTCGACCGGTCGTTGCGATTGCGGCTATGAGGTTTTCAAGGATTAAGACTTTCTATCAAAGAGCATTGCTGCAAGATCGCGAGCAAGATCTTCGTGATTCGCAAGAGCTTACAGAGTGTCTGAATGCGGAAGCAGGACAGCTCGGGTTTTGGATTGCGTTGCTGTCAGTCGTTTACATGCTCACGATTTTTTCGGCATTAGAAGCGACGACGGCATTTAAGTTTTATTTCTTGCCGCTTTGGCTTGCTGGTTTCGTGAATGTTTGGCGTGTACTTTTTGAACACGATCATTCCTTTCGAAAATCAATCAATCAACAGCAGGACATAGAACAAGTCTGGGCAACCACAGCAAGGATTTCCGTTCCAGGTTTTGATTGGTTTTTCGCTCCACGAAACATCGGCTTTCATCAGGCGCACCACCTCTACCCCACGGTTGGGTTAAAGGACTTACCCCAGCTTCACCTACGGCTTGTTTCTACGCGGGATCGTGGCGTCGTTCGTGATTCCATGGCGGGCGTACCAATCTCGAAAGGTTTGAATTGATCTTCTTCCGTATCCACTGGATGCGATCCAATAAATCAGGCGATCATTCCATTTTCCAAAGGGCTTCTTGAGAGGCCGAAGCACGTCTAGAAAAAGAACAACGCGTTCGTCATTTGTTTTGTTCCATGCTTCGTGAGTCAGAGTGTCGTCAAAGAACAGGCATTTCCCGCTGATCCACTTGGACTCCTCCCCACGGACGCGTAAGCCACAATCGCCGTCGGGTATTTTCAGCGCCAGGTGGCAGCGAACCAATCCCTTATAGGGGCCGCGATGGGGTGGGATGATCTTGCCAGGTGCAAGAATAGAGAAAAATGCTGTGCGCATTTCAGGTATCGCTTCAATCGCCCGAGTTGTGTTTGGGCAAATAGCAGTGTTGCGAAGTGACTTTGCGCCGTAGGCATAAAGCAAAAAAGTTTTCCATTCGCTGTCATTGGTGATCGCACCTTGCTCTTTGGAAACCTCCTGAAAAGGCGGAATTGGCTCTCCTGATTTTCGTAGCAGGTCATACTCAGCGTAAATTTCTGCGGCACAGTTCTCGAGCTGCTTGGTCCAGGCAAAATGGGTCGGATCTATGTAGGCTTGATCTGGGATCAAAGAAATGGACTGCATCCAGCTTTCGAATCCGTGCAGAAGTTTGAAAAACGCGGGCGGGCGCGGCGAAGACGTCGTCATGACGGAAGGAGTCCATTTTCGTCGAGCACATTACGCCATAGGAGGCTCTCGTCGATTCGACGGCTACCGACCGTCGGTTCTGCATGGTCAATTTCTGCCAACTCTCGGTGTGAGAACTTTTGCCAGACCTGATCCTCGGTCAAAAAGACTCCGTCATTTCGTTTGCCTGGCTCAATTTGGCTTATGCGGTTGGCTTGAAGTTCAATCCATCCAGAGTTTCTGGTGGAAAAAGTGGAGTAGGAAAAAACCGGGAAGGTAAACGGTTGGTCTTCAATCTCCTTTACGAATGGAAGAACGTCGTTCGTGGCGAGTTCTTGGCAGGCCGACTTTGCAAGTATTGCTGTTAGTGCCGCCTTATGTATGCTCTCACGAATTGATTGCACCGGGTCTTTCGGAAATTCTTTTTGAAACAGGGACTTCAAATATGGTGCCCCACGCCTTGGGGTCTGAAAAAGTACGACTGCATTAGTTTGATTGTAAAGAGCGCGACTAGCCAGCAATGCACCCAACGTCTCGAGACCGCCTTTGCTATGTGCAAGAAAGACCAAGCGTCGGCCGGTGTCGATTTGCTTTGGTAAGTCCCTAGCAATTCTATTCGCATTTTGAAAAATCGTACCGGCGGGATCGGTTGGTGCGATCACGGCTTTGGCGCCCGAAAGTTGAATATCCGCTTTCACCTTTTTAAAGTGTCCAGGCATATAGGCGCCAAGGAGGCCCCGCACAAGAATGAATAGAGGTTGTTGAGTTGCTGGTTGAACTTTGGTCGCCACCGTTCAACGCTTGAACAAATGAGAAAATTCAGCAACCAAAATCTCTTCGTTTTGTTTCTGCAAACCTTAGCGTGGTTCGGATGCCTCGAGGCGCTTCGCTTTGTCGATAGCTTTTGGGCTAAAGCATCCGTCATCGTGTTTTTCTGCTTAATGATGCAAGGCGTGTTTTCTCTTATGCACGATTGCATACACGGCCTTGGGCATCATCGCCGTCGCATCAACTATGTGATGGGCTGGTGGACAGGAGTCTTATTTGGAACGCCCTATACACTGTTTCAGATCAATCATCACGGTCACCATGTACGCAATAGGACGCCGCCAGAAATTGCCGAATTTGTTTTGCCTGGCGAATCGCGCTTGCGAAAGACCATCGTGTACTACTTTGCAATATTGGGAGGGATTTGGTTTGGCAGTTTTCTCGGACTTTTACTTTTTCCCTTCGTGCCATACACCTTCGTTCATTTCTTAAACAAGCCAGGTACGTCGATGAACGGCTACAGTCTTTCGTTTCGAAATTTTAATCTGTTTCGTTGGACTCGACTTCGTGCCGAATGCTTAACAACGATTGTGATCTACGGCGTATTCATTTGGTGGCGCGAGTGGCGACTGTATGATTTGGCGTTCGCCTATGCGGCCTTTGCCTTTTCGTGGTCTTCACTTCAGTGGGTTTATCACCTGAGGACGCCGTTGGATCCTATTGAAGGTGCATACAATCTGCGAAGCTTTACCGTCGTCCGGTGGCTCTTTTTGAACTTCAATTACAATCTCACCCATCATCGTCACCCAGAGCTTCATTGGCAGGAACTTCATCGCCAAACAAATCTTCAGGAAACCCAGCCATCTTGGTACAGGTACCTATTGGTGTTTCTACCGCCAGAACCTTTACCCCAGGACGTCACTGTTCTCGAGAAGAAGTACTTCTAAAAACGATCCGGCCGAAAAGGGTGTGGATCGCAAAGCGGTGGACGTTTATAGATGAGGTCTGCTGCCAAGCGTCCCGAACCTGGAGCGCTCTGTAGCCCAAGCAATTGATGACCAAGGCAGAAAAATAAGTTTGTAAGGTCGCGAGAGTGACCAACAACGGGCACGCCATCGGGCGTGCAGGGTCGAAGCCCGCGCCAAATGTCGCGCGGTCCATTTTCAGTAGTCGTAGCGTCAAATTTCAAATACTCAGCAGCACCTTCGAAAATATTGCGAACTCTCTTAGGTGAAATCGAGAAGTCTTGATCGACAAGTTCAAGCGTTCCCGCCAGGCGAACGCTGTTTGCACGCGGAGTTACGGCAATCTTTTTTTCTACGATCATGATTGGATGGCGAGGCTTGTTTTCGGGCATATCTATATTCATCGAATAGCCCTTTCCTCCGAGGACAGGAATTCGAATTCCTAGCTTGCGGCCGACTTCTTTCGACCAGGCTCCGGTCGCGAGAACGACGGTGTCCGCAGAGATGAGGCCTTGGGTGGTGTGAAGTGTTTGAATTCGTCTATTTTGGATTTCAAAATCATACACTTCTGTCTGAGCCTGGACGATTCCGCCTTTATCCTTGAACTCTTCAATGATCGCCATTGTCGCCGGGAAGGGTTCGATTTGCGCTTCATCTGGAAAGTAAACGCCACCTTTAATGATTGGCTTCAGCGATGGCTCGAAACTAAGTGCTTCTTCTTTTGAAAGCTTGCGTCCAGCAATCCCGCGTTCGCTCATGAGGTCCACTTCTAATTCCGCGTGCTTTAACCCATCCCGTGTGGCACTGACCATTAAGAGGCCGCGTTTTTCGAAGCCGATTTCGTTAGATTTCGCAGCTTGGCGCTTTGCGAGGTCTTGATAGAAATCCAAAGAATAGGTCGAAAGTTTGGTGAGAACTTCGATCGAGCGAAGCATTTTGGGTCGATTCATCGACAGGAGAAATTCGTACATCCATTCTAGAAGTGTCGGATTCAGCTGCGGTTTGATGTAGAGCGGACTTTGCGGATCAAGCAGCCATCCAATCGACTTCCAGAACATACCGGGCTGGGGAAGCGGCATCGCAAAACACGGCGTTAACCACCCTGCATTTGCAAACGAACAGCCAGCTCCGATCGCGCCTTTTTCGAGCAGCAGAATTTTTCTTCCGCCATTTTCTGGACTCGAAATTAACTGATGAGCAATCGAGGCGCCGACGATTCCGCCGCCGATTATGACGATATCGAACTTCTGCACGTTCATGGTAGCAGCTTTCTAAAAGTTTCTATCTATCCGGTCATCGATGCCTGGCAAACCCTTGCTAGCAGCGATCGCACCATACAAATGGGGGTGTGAAAACACGGTGACTTGCTCCAGATCGAGTGCTGCGGCCGTCAACCACTTCCAAGATCCGTAGTAGTGAAACGACGACTCATTTCCACCGCCGAATGCGGATGGCTTAGTCAAAGTCCAAAAATGATCAGCTTTTAAAGCTGGTGTAGTTTGGTAGCTGAGAACAGTGAACATCTGGCGCATCTTAGATCCTGCACCCTTATTGATTTCCTCTGAAAAGCGTTTTTCGACAACCGTATCTTGATCAGAGAAAACGACGGTCATCGCAGTATCTGGTGAGATTGTCTTTAGGCTAGGTTGATCGACGCCGGCAGGATTGAACAAAACGATGGCTTTTGGTGCGGCCGTGGGCGCGCCACGTGCGGCAAGACCCGCAGCAATTTGCGCGACGTAAGCACCTTTTGAGTGTCCCGAATAAACGATTTTCGATGCATCGATTTCATTGGGGAAAGCGGCCGCAACACAGGCGACGATCGCGGTATAATCTTCGCCCATTCTTTTCCAGTCGCGATCAAAAAAACCTGTGTCGTAGGGAGGGTGGAGACTTGCAACACCTTTTCCGGCAAGGTGCTGGTGCGTTTTTTCATAATGAGCGACATCGAGGGCCTGTCCGTGACCAAAGGCAACGAGTGGTTGTTTAGCCTTTCTTGTAGAGAGAAAAACGGGTGTATCGCGCCCAAGGCAGCGCACAGATTTTTTTACCACTTGATGTGCGTAGTCGACATTTCCCGGATGAGCCGCGTCCGTCGGGCTTGCAGGTGGCGCAGAAGACACCGGTGACGCAGGAACAATTTCGGCGGGGTAAGAGCAGCCATTTTGTTCTGTGATCAAGAGCTTTGATGTGTCGAGCTGAGCTTGTGCTTTTCCAAGTGCTTCAACATACAACGCAGGGTCAAGCGTCGGGGTTTTGGAGAGTATGTAGAGCGAGCGGCGCGAGGGATCTGAAACCACTGCGTACTCATAGTTGGCACCTAGTCCGATGATCCAATATTGGCCTTTTTGCGGAAACCCGAAGTCGACGGTAAAGCGAGCATTCGAAACCGGATCATCACTTGTCGCGAAACCGCGAATTTCACGCAAAACTCCCGTGGGTGTTTTGTCGTTACAAGAGTTGTAAACAGTTACGTGACTTTTGACCGTGTCGAGGCCCAATGTTTGCTGCGAACACGCACAGTCACCCTCGAACGGAAGTGGATTCCTTGCGATCTGGTACCACGTGCCCAAGTAAGATTTAACGTCGACATAGGGAACAGTTTCTAGCGGCTGCGTGGGATTCGCTTGTGCGAAAGCAGCTGTCGCTGAAAATAAAGAAAGCGAAAAAAGCCAAACTGCGATCCATCGACCAAGTCTATGCATCATAATCATTTTCTCCTGTTTCACTCATCACATCGACTAGGCGTAGGGGTTGTCAACCTACAATGTGACCAACAGAACAGGCTGCGCTAGTTTTGATTGATCATGTGATTGGCGACTTTGCGAAAGGCGTCCATTAAGAGCGAGCGCTTACCGGCTTCGACATTTCGTTCATGCAGCGCGCGATCCATACATAGCAACCATTGTTCGCTTTCGCTGGGGCCAATCGGAAAAGGCATATGGCGCATGCGAAGTCGAGGATGACCATGTTTTGCCACGTAAAGCTGTGGTCCACCTAGCCAGCCAGACAAAAACTCGTAAAGCTTTTCGATGGATGTGTTGAGGTCTGCGGGGTGCATAGCGCGAATGGGAGCGGCCTCAGGAAGAGTATCCATCTGGCGATAAAATTCGACGACAAGAGCTTTTATGGCGGCGTCGCCGCCAAGTTGTTCGTATTCGGAATCAGTGTTCGCGTTGTTCACAGCGAACACTTTAGCTAAAACTGGCGTTTGGCCAACTAAATTCCCGCTGCCGCCAGGCGCCGTGCGACTTCGCCAATGGGACTTGTGTAAATCGGCGCCAAGTATTTTTTAAATCCGGGCTCCTTCGAGCTATCGAGCAGGCGAATCAGTTCCCAGAGCAAATCATCTGTCGTGACAATACCGACCACTTCATCGTTTTCCGTGACGAGGAGGCATGAGATTTTTTGCTCAAGCATTTGGGTTGCAACGGTAACGATCGGAGTATCCGAAGACACGAATCTCGCAGGCACGGACATATAGTCGCCGACGGTTTCATTTGCCGCGAACTTTTCGACAGTAAACCGAACGGCGCCAGCGCTATCAAATTCAGTGTGAATGGCTCGCTGAAGGTCGCGATCTGTTAAAACACCGACGATCGAATTGTTCGCCCCAATAACAGGTAGATGTCGAATTCGACGATTTCTCATGACCTTCCAGGCCGAAATGAGCGATTCACCTTCGGTCACTGTGTAAAGCTTGTCGGTCATAATTTTGCGGGCTACTGGAATTGAATCAGATTGATTGAGTGACATCCGAAATCTCCTTTTCGATGTTCACTTGATCAAGATTGCAAAACCATGGCCAACGCACCGTCTGATTTGGCGTGCCCATAATTAGACCAGAAGCTGTCTAGCGCAAACGGATTGGCTCTGGGCTTCTGGCGCTGATTGCGCGCGAGGTTTAATGTCTCAGGCGGAAAAGCTGACGGGACGAAAAGACTCACGTCTCAATTCATTACAATTTAGTTTGACGCAACAATTGCCGCCCCTGCGACCGCGAGCATTGCGCCAAACAATTTCATATTATTTAAGCTGGCGTCGAAAAACAGCCATTCGGCTAGAAGACTGAAGAAAACTTGGGCGACAATTAAAACGATGAAAGTCTTTGATGGCCCCAGTTGTTGGATAGAAAAGGGAACGCCAAGCACTAGTAAAAAGCCGAAAAAACCAGGAACCCAGTAAAGCCAGTAGGACGGACCAGCCAATGAAGCTTCGCGAAGCGTGGTCGTCGGAGGCTTCAGCATGGACGGGAATATGTCGGGTTTAAGGTAACTTGCGCCGATCACCGCAGCGCTTAAAAGGAAGAATACAATCGCATTTATGAGTACCGCAGTTGAAAGGCCAATCGCAGCACCAATTCGTCGATTGAGTAAACCTTGGATGACAACTCCAAGGCCAAGAATCACGGGAATTGCGTAGAACAACGATTGAGTCATCTTGGTTCCTTCTGGTCACGAATGCGAAGAAGTTGAGCAGCGATGCTGAGCGCGATTTCTGGGGGCGTATTGTTGCCGATCGGCTCGCCGATGGGGCAGTGAAGTGCGCGAAGATCTTCCGTCGCGACGCCAAGGTCCGCCAAGTTTCGTTTCAGCTTTTCTGCTTTGACGGCACTGCCAATGGCTCCTGTAAATGGAAACCGTCTGGGAAGTGCATTTCTTAAAATAGGTAAATCTGTCGAATGTCCCATCGTGGAAACGACGACGAAGGCATGATCTGGTAGTTCGGCCACATGGTCTTCAGGGGACGGTAAAAGTAGGCGCTTCAGCTGGCGGCTCTCCGGAAGTTTGTCGAGCCACTCTTTTCTTGGGTCTACGACAGTAATGACACATTCCAAGCGAAGAAGTACGCGGACAAGTTCTTGGCTGACGTGCCCGGCTCCAAAAACAGCGATCTCCCAGCTATTTGTTTTAAGTTGCTTCTCAAAGAGTAAACTAACCACACCACCACAGCTCATGCCGAGATCAGTTTGCAGATTCCAAGTCACGGCTTGTGGCTGAGTTTTACTTCGTGCTTCTAAGTACTCTGTGGCGAGTTCGATGGCGCGCTTTTCAAGTTTTCCACCCCCGACAGTGCCGCTAAAGTATCCGCTTGATCCGACAAGCATTCGCGCACCAAGCACTTGCGGAGCGCTGCCTTGAAAGTGTGTTAGCGTC
Source organism: Bdellovibrionales bacterium (assembly GCA_034366485.1). Classification (GTDB taxonomy): domain Bacteria; phylum Bdellovibrionota; class Bdellovibrionia; order Bdellovibrionales; family JAMPXM01. Next base: position 3,804 of record JAXMMN010000085.1, on the reverse strand, counting down.
ACAACAACAAAGTCACCGAGTTCGACTTTCGCTCTCTGATAGTCTGTCAAAAAATCTTCATAGTTCATGTGGCGGTAGCTTCTTTAAAACTTCTTCCGGAGTCGCTGGAACTTTGAGGTCAATGTAGCGACTAGACGAACGATAGCGTAGCGCATCTTTAACAGCGGCAAATACACTTGCGCTCAAGAGGAGCGGCGGCTCGCCGACGGCTTTTGACTTTAGAATCGTTCCTTCGTTGAGATCGTTCTCAAGAAAGCCCACATTGAACTCTCGCGGAACATCTTGAATATTGGGAATCTTGTAGGTGGTCGGCGAGTGGGACACGAGGCCGCCATCATCGGAATAGAATAGGTTTTCCGTTAGCATCCAGCCAGCCCCCTGAATGAAACCACCGGTCACTTGACCGCGGTCAATGCCATGATGAATGGGGCGACCGAGATCCATGAGAATGTCAGTTCGCAAAATCTTTACTTCGCCGGTGTAGGTGTCGATCGAAACTTCGCTGACCGCTGCGCCAGGAGTGAAATACTTGAAAGCTCGGCCCATTCCTTTTGCGCGATCAAAGGCAAGGCCTTCGGTTTTCATGTGACCATAGTCACTGATAGAAATACGGTGAAGGTAAGCGAGGTTCACGAGATCTTTCCAAGCTATCGTTTTACCGCTGCGATTGTCTTTGACTTGATTTTCTCCGAACTGAATTTGGCTTTCAAGTTCGAGAGCTTCTTTTTCAGACAAGTGAAGTTTCAATTCGATTTCTGAATTGGGATCCGAAAGTCCGGCCAGCGCTTTCAGTGCGACCTGCCTAAGGCGCGTCAGAATTTTCGAACAGGCCACTTGCGTCGCCATTCCATTGATATCAGAACCACTTGAGGCGGCGGTCGGAGACGTGTTGGCATTTTTTTCGGTCGAAGTGATTGTCACGTGAACATCTTCGGCGGCAATTCCAAACGCCTTTGCGGCCACGATTTGAATTTTCGTGTTTACGCCCTGGCCCATGTCAGTTGCACCCGTTGAAACCTGTACGGTGCCGTCGCGATGAATGTGAACAAGCGCATTTCCTTGATTTAAGAATCTTGTGGTAAAGGAAATGCCAAACTTGCATCCGGTGACTGCCATTCCTCGAATCAGGGCTTTTGATATTTTGTTGTGCAGTTCGATTTCTTTTCGTCGGTTTTTGTAGTCAGAAGACTTTAAAACATTTTGAAAAAGTTCAGGTAAAAGATTGTTCTCAACCTTTTGCCCATAGGGCGTGAGGTTTCTTTCTGTTTTACCGTAGAGATTTGAGACACGAATCTCAGCCGCATCGGTGGAACGTCCAAGTTTGCGAAGATGTTCGGCGATGTCTTCAAACAGCGATTCAATTAAAAGTGCACCTTGCGGTCCGCCGAAGCCGCGGAAAGCCGTGTTCGAATGCGTGTGAGTTTTGCAAACCCATCCCTCAATCAGTGCATTCTCTAAAAAGTAACACCCATCCGAATGAAACATCGCACGGTCGAGAATCGATGGAGAAAGATCTGTGTAGGCACCGCCGTCAGCAAAAAGCTTCAATTTCAAGCCTAGGATTTTGCCATTGTCATCAAAGCCAACATCAAAATGAGTTTGAAAGGGATGGCGCTTACCAGTGACCTTCATGTCGTCATCTTTAGTGAGAACCATTCGACACGGTCGCTTCAGTTTAAACGCCGCAAGTGCTGCCATCGCCGCAAACGGTGCTGCTTGGCTTTCTTTTCCGCCAAACGCACCACCCATTCGTTTTACTTCGCAAGTCACCAAATGGAATGGAAGTCCCAACGCATGTGCAACGACATGTTGAGTTTCGGTCGGGTGCTGAGAACTTGAGACGATCTTTATTGAATCTCCGTCTTGGGGATAGGCAATCGACGCTTGAGACTCTAAGTAAAAATGCTCTTGGCCGCCGATTCTAAATACACCGTGATGACGGTGTGGGGAGTTTTTCAAGGCCAGTTCGACATCGCCGCATCGAAAGGGTGTGGGCGCGTGGAGGTAGGACTTTTTCTGAATAGCTTCATCAAGAGACAAAATAGCTGGAAGGCTTTTGATTTTAAACTTTACTAGTTTTCGCGCGTGTTCAAGAGCGGCCCGCGACTCGCTAGCAAGAAGGCAGAGTGGCTCGTCTTTGTGGGAAATCACTTTGTCGACCAAAAGTGGTTGGTCCTGAACAATAGTACCCCAATTTTTTTTATGGAGATCCTTCGCTGTAAAAACGGCGACGATGCCGTCGACCAACATTGCCTCTGATGCGTCGATCGAAATTAGTTCACCGTGGGCGACCGGACTTCCGACGTACCCGACGTGCAACTCGTTACTCATGAATGGAATATCGTCGATGAACTCACTTTGTCCGAGGACATGGGACTTCGTGCTCATTAAACGCCTCCGTCGAAAAGTTCATGAGCGGCGCGAACGACGAGATTCTGGCAAAGCTTCAAGCGATACTCGCGACTTCCGCGCACATCGGAAATCGGATTCACGTGATGAGGGATCTCGCTTGAGAGTTCAGAGAAAAGGTCTCGCGTGAAGTCTTGCCCAGACCAGCGTTTTTCGAAGTGTTCCAAACGCTTCACGGTGGGGCCAACTCCGCCAAATACTATTCGGGCAGATTCCACTTTTTTAGTTTTCTGAGAGTGGCGAATGCGCATGGCAAACGTCACAGCCGAAATGTCGAGATCTTTGCGCAGTGAAACCTTGAAAAGTCGCAAGGTGTCCAGCTTGTTTCGGCGCGGAATTTCGATCGCAACGACAATCTCGGCTGGTTTCAGCGCTAGCTTCTTGTAGCCAAGATAGAACTTAGACATTGGAATTCGACGGGTGCCGGTTTTGCTAGCGGCAACCACTTCGGCGTCGCTTGCTAACAAGTACGGAATCATATCGCCGATCGGCGAGCCATTGACGACGTTTCCGACCAAGGTGCCTGTGTTTTTGATTTGCGGTGAGGCAAAGAGATTTAACATTCGGTCGAGTTCGGGATCGTGTGTTTCGATAAATGTTTGCAGTCTCGCTAAACTGACGCGCGCTCCGACTGAAATCTTTGTCTTGGTTTCTTTGATGTCCCAAAGCTCGCGAATGTTTTGGAGCGACATCACTTCTTTGTACTGAGTGCGACCTTTATTAACTTGGACACCGAGATCTGTTGCTCCCGCAATTATTTTTAGATCTTTGGCTTGCGCCTTTAATGCTGCGGCTTGTTTGATTGTCGTAGGAAGATGAACTTTTCCTGTCGCCCATTCAATAGCCGCTGGAACTTTAGAAAGCTTTTTTAGCTCGGCGGTTTGGGCGGGCGAGGTGTAGCGTTCTCGAAGTGGAGTGATTTTACTTAAGTCCGTATCGAGCGCGGCTTCAATAATCGGTTGATACCCGGTGCAGCGACAGAGATTGCCAGTCAGTGAGTTCTTCACCTTTTTCGCAGTTAACTGAGCGGGCGAGGAGGACTTCTTTTTCGCGAGGAGATCTTCTGTCATGGCCGCCATGGCGCAAATAAATCCTGGCGTGCAGAAGCCGCACTGAGACCCGTGGCATTTGATCATCGACTCTTGAAGGGGATGAAGCCGATCGCCGTCGGCGATCCCTTCGATTGTAACGAGATGACTGCTGTCGAGGCCAAGCACCGGAAAAATACAGGTGTTAATCGCTTTGAATCGAATGTCTTTAGATTTTTCCGTCTCGTGAGAAGTGGCAAGAAGAGCTGTGCAGGCACCGCAGTCGCCTTCCGCGCACACGACCTTTGTTCCAGTCAAAGCCTTCTTGTAGCGGAGAAAATCAGACACAGTGGCAAGAGTTTGTTCT
>JAXMMN010000084.1:0-1464 GCA_034366485.1 Bdellovibrionales bacterium | reverse complement strand
GACTGGCGACAGGTGAGCTTGATTTCGCCGACGCTTCCGTAATCGACCTCTAGGCGCACATTGCGCGCTTTGAACTTTTCGAAACAGAATGCGGTTGTCTCTTCTACGATTTCTCGAATCAAGGGTTGGCCTGGCGGATCTTGTTCGCCCGATCGGGAGAACGCGAGAAGTCCTGTTGTGATTTTGGCAATTCGACCAGCAGTGGTCGCAATTTTTTCTAGCTCGAACGCGATTTTTTCACGATTGAAATCGGCTTGCTGCACAAGCGTGCGAACGGTTCCACACTTTCCGACGATGATTGAAAGTGGATTATTAATTTCATGGGCGACACCACCGGCCATTTCACCTAGCGCTGCCATTTTTGAATTTGCAATCATCGTGAAGCGCATTTCTTCGATGCGCTTTTGTTCTGTGATGTCAGCGAAGGTGAACAGAGTTTTGTTGGCTCCGCGAATGTCTTCAAGCCTCACAGCGTGAACACTGGCCCACATCGATTGATCGCCATTTGTGTATTGGATTTCTGAACTGGGTTGAGTGCCATTTTTCATATCCGTCGCGGCAAGGTCGTCGCGAATTCGACCATGAAATTCTGACGGGAGAAGTTGAAAGATCGACTTACCCAAATAGGAACTGCCGGTCTTTTCGAAAAGCCCCTCCGGTAAAAGGTTTTTTACCGCGCGATTGAGAAAAATAATTTTACCCGCTTGGTCGACTAGTATTTTCCCGATCGGTGAGGATTCGAGAATGGCGCGGATTTGTTCTTCGCGATTGATGAGTTCTGTTTCAACAGCTTTGCGGGATTTCTCGTAGGCGAGACCTAGGAAGTAGGCACCTACGGACGTTGCTGAAAACAAAAACAGTTTCGCAGTCGAGTAGCGTTCGGGATTGGGGAACGGTGCCGTTAGACCATTTTGCTCGGCAAACCAAGTGACGGTGACAGTGGAAATCGTCAGCGCGAGCCCGGTCACTCCACCGGCGCGGCCATTGAGGAGGAAACCAATAACAGGAATCAGCACAAAGACGATGGCAGCAGGTGCTGCGATGCCGCCATTGCCGAAGGCCGAGGAGGCGCCGATCACGGTCAGTACGAGAAGAAACACCGTCGACAGGACTTTGGGCGAGCACTGGCGTTTCAGCCAGAACGGAAAGCTGAGAAGTATCAATCCGCAGGTGAAATTAATTGCCGTCGTGTACGCATTAAACGGTGCAATCAAGTATCGTGCAATGACACCGACAACGGCGAGACCACCGATCCACATTGCTGAAGCGCGTAATACTGTAAGGCGAAATAGGTTCTCTAACGGCGCGTTTTCCACGGGATCTCCATAGCGGAATTTCAATTATCTAGAACCCTGCTTCCTGCGTCAATGTTAGGATCTGGCGAATTCAAATGACTGCAGTCATTGTTCACGTAGATTCTAATTCGATTTTGAAATTCATGGGGGATTCTTGATGCTAGATCTT
>JAXMMN010000083.1:0-2916 GCA_034366485.1 Bdellovibrionales bacterium | reverse complement strand
TCGATGAACTAGACGATTTCGTGAAGTTTTAGATGAGTTCGAAACTGTGTGCAGATGAACAAGATTGAAAAGAGAAGAGAGCAGATGTCGCGATCTCCCTGTCGAAGATTGATGTGATTTTTGTGAAATCCTCTTTCTCTTTTAGGCAGTGGAAAGTTTGAGAAACTGTCGAAGTCTCAGTCTTCTGAAAAAACTTTTGTCGGTGCGAAAAACCAATCGTGCTTGAATTCACTTAAGAAATTCCGTCTCGTTTTGTGTCCTATATAAAGAAACCTGCGTGGTTCTAAGTAGCTACCTAACCGTGCGAGAGGCTGAGGGGGATCAAGGTAATCTAAGCGAGTTCAAAGAGAGCGGAGGTTTTCTATGTTGCGAGCTTCAATGGATTGGAAACAGATGCGGTTGTCAGCGTTACTTGTCGTGAGTGCATCTTTCCTCGCAGTGGGTTGCGGTCAGAATGCGACCGAATCAAATCTCGAATCGTCATCGGCAGACCAGAGCTTTGCGATTGGCGAAAACTCTCTCAGTATGGCGGAATATGAAAAGCGACACTCTGGCCATGGACATGGTCACGGCGATCGATGCGATCGTGACCCACATCCCGTACCGACTCCAAGCACACCGCCGCCAATGGGACCAGTTTGTATTGATTTAAAGGCATCACTTATTTCCTTCGATAAAACCGAAACTCGGCTCTCGGGAAATGCAGATATCGGTGGAAACATTTATATCGGTTCAATGTCCTCGGCAAAACTTAGCGGCAACGCAGTTGTTAGAGGCAAGGCATGGCTAGGAAGCGGTGCCACCATTTCCAAGTCGGGTGGTGCTTCGATCCTTGGCGGCACGCAAGATCTTTCGTCTGATGTTTCTGGGGCATCAAAAGCTCTATCGTTAAAGCTTTCTCAGCAAGCTGCCACTTCATCGGTGGCATCGATCTCTCGTTCAGTGGTCTTCAAATCAAAAGGAAAAATGAATGTCGTCAATGTCAGTCGCGATGTTCAGCTGGGAAGCTGTGATTCGATTGTATTGTCGGGTGCATCAGATGATGTTTTCGTTTTCAATGTCGGCGGTTTGTTTAAGGTTTCAGGCAAAGGCTCTATTTTACTCGATGGAATCCAAGCGAAGAACGTGGTTTTTAACTTGCTAGGTAACAAGAGCTCTATCCACATTTCCGGTAACGGGAAGGTGCATGGAACTTTGATGAGTGCTAACTCTTCTTCGAAAGCACAAATTTCTGGAAATGGCCGCCTCAAGGGCGCGATCGTTGCGGCGGGCGGAATTCAAGTTTCTGGAAATGGGTTGATTCTCGAGGAGGCCGCGTACTGCCCAGGAGCACCAACACCGACACCAACACCGACACCGACACCAACGCCAACACCAACGCCAACACCTACGCCAACACCAACGCCAACACCTACGCCAACGCCAACACCAACGCCAACACCAACGCCAACACCAACGCCGACACCAACACCGGTGCCGACACCGACACCAACACCAACGCCGACACCGGTGCCGACACCGACACCAACACCAACGCCGACGCCGACACCAACACCGGTGCCAACACCGGTGCCAACACCTACGCCAACACCTACGCCAACACCGACACCAACGCCGGTGCCAACACCTACGCCAACGCCAACACCGGTGCCAACACCGACACCAACGCCGGTGCCAACACCTACGCCAACACCAACACCTACGCCAACACCTGCACCAGTGCCGTTGGTGGTTTCGGGCTTCCAAGCGCTTGAAAAGAGTTTTGACTATGTTCTTCTTGAGTGGCGAACAAACCTGCCAGCATCAACGCAGGTTTTGTATACCAATATGGCAACTGGCCAATCAGGCATGACGACGCTCAGTTCGACGTTGAAGACTCAGCATGTCGTGAACGTGACTGGACTAGAGCGCAACACGCTCTACCGATTCCAGGCTGTATCGATCTCCGCCGACGGGCAAGTCGTTCGCAGCCTTGAGGTTATGCAGGCGACAGACCCGTTCTGATACGACGATCAAATTGATAATAATATCTTAACCATGTCCACTTCAGTTCGAAGTGGACAGAGCCGAAAATCAGAGAGGTTGATTGAGCTTCTATAAAAAGGAAGCAGTGAAAGTGTAGCATGGCTAAAAAGAGCGTCCTGATTGTTGATGATGAGCAAGAAATAGTTGCCGTTTTAACTGAACTCTTTGAGTCGGAAGGCTGGGAAATCTTGGCAGCCTCGAATGGCAAAGAAGCCCTTCAAAAAATCAAATCCGGATCTCCTGATGTGGTCCTGTCGGACATTCAAATGCCTGATATGGACGGTCTCGAATTACTGGAAACCATTTACAAAAGTGGAGTCGATACACCGGTGATCCTTCTCACAGGATTCCGCGACGCAAAGAAAATGCAACGTGCTTGGGAAGCTTGTGTTTTTGATTTCACAGACAAACCGTTTAATTCAAAACATTTGGTATCTTTGGTGGAAAGCGCTCGAGAGTTTGGCGAGGAGTATGTTCGTTCGGCACGTGCTCGCTTCAGTCGAATTCGCAAGGCCAACGCCGCTTAAGCCTTCCGTTCAGATCGACACATCTTTAGACGCCTGTTCACAAAGCGTACGCATCATTTACATCAGTCCCATCAAGACCTAAACCGGGTAATGCTTTAGTTGGCGTTTCTTTTGCTCGATAGGTTATATAGGGGAGAGTGCGCATTTGAAGTTAATGTCTCAAAATGAAACACCAACAAGTCGAACGAAGCGAATCGGCAGTTCCACGCAGGCTTGCCGCTTGAATGGCTTTCGTGCGGGCGTCGTTGGTTTTTCTGGTTTCGCCTTGGCGTTTATCCTCGGCTTTTAGCCGATGACATTCGCAAGCGATGCAGGGCGAGACTTGAGAGATTCCTGCCGAAGCCATTTTGCGACCGCTCGCCAA
>JAXMMN010000082.1:0-1878 GCA_034366485.1 Bdellovibrionales bacterium | reverse complement strand
GCGTACCAGGTATGTCCATGCGGGGTCTGACACGACGGAGCGTGTGCCGACAAAAAGCGGTGGGCAGCCTCAAAACGGTAGCGAAACTTAAGAACGAGGCTCATGTCCGCTCCTTAAGTTCTTTTTTAATTTCCTGAATAGAACTAAAAGGCGCGTTTAAGCGATAGGTGGCCTTTTGCCCTCGAGTTTCCTCTATGCTGACCTCGACCCATTTGAGATTGGATTTAAGAATTGCACTTTCTTGCTGTGAAAGAGAATCGAACCATTTGACCACGAGGTGCTTTGAAAACTCCCTGGCGAGTTCTTCGCTTGTGATATTTGAAACCGGCAAGATTTTTACTTCGTCCTTCGGAAACCGGTACGATCGCCCTTGAAATTCGAAAACGCGATGTTCGATCTTACCAATGATTTCTGAACGCGAGGCAATAAAGGGATTTTTTCCAGCAATCAGGATGTGTTCGTCCCAGACGTCCGCCAATGTTTTAATGTGCGGTTTCAGTGTATTGAACTCAAAGCCCATTCCGAGGTCATTCAGCTCTGCGAGTTCGCATTCCACCCCGATCGCATAATTATGGCCGTGCAGTCGTTCGGCTTCCGTCGCGCTGAAAACCGTGAAGTGGGTTGCACTGAACTTGTAGGACTCTTTTTGGATGTATATTCGAAACTGATTCACTTACGTGACTGGCTACCAGAGGACGTGAAGAAGTTCAACGTCCGCGCTTTTTAGGCAGGGAGCTAGGGATGCGCGTATCTATCGGCTTTAAACTTGAAGTCGGCTTTCGAAGGGCCGCCAGGGTTGTCCCGTGGGTCGTTGCAAAGCGATTGGAGCGATCTGGAGAGGCCTTTGAGAGTGCCGGGTAGACGGCTGGCTCGAAATAGGCGGCAGCGGCAAGAGCCTGGATATAGTCATCACGGCCCTCGTTCGGGCTCGAGTTTAGGACAATAGAAATTCCATGGCTGAGACTGTGTATGCCCTTTTGGTTTTGGAAAAAGCGCAGTCCTAACCGGTCAAATATGAACGTGGCGTTCAAAAGAGCGCTCATGATTTGGAAATGGTCTCGGTCAAAGGCGCTCAATTTGAAAATCGGCGAACGCTCGATGTGAAACCCATATTGAATCGCAACATATTGCAAGATGCGCGGATCTTTAGTGGCCGCGCCCAGTGTTGCCATGAAGTCGATGTGAAAGGCATGGGCGGGGTCGTAAAGTTTGTGAGCTTTCATTTGAATGAATTGAACATCAGCCAAATTGAGGAAAAATGCCTTACACTTCTCAACTTCTTCTGCAGTCATTTGGCTTTGAATGACTTCAAATGCCATCGCGACTTTAGAGATTCGAATGTCGTCCTCGATCCGACCGCTTGGTTTATAGGTCTTTACCCATTCCAAAACAGCTTCTTTGATGCGCGCATCATAGGCCGTTGTGCCGATCGCTTGACTCAAAACAATTGTCGGTTCAAGCCAGCTGAGGTCTTTAGCCGCAGCCTCGTGTTGCGCTTGAGAGGCCGTTGTGCTGCGAAACGAATCGACAGCGATCGGCTGCTTGCCCATCTGACTTCTTGCAACCGCCTCATAGATTTCAAGTAGTGAACGCACCTCTTGTGCCTGACCACGAAGAAGCGAAAAGCGACGAATCTCATCAGCATCGTACTTGTAAACGTTCTTTTGTGTGCTGCCCTGATTGGGGGCCATGTTCCGACCATTCCAAAGGCGCAGAAACTCTTCAGTTGGCCGAGCCTCTTTTAGCGAGCGAACCTTTTCGTAGTGCCCCATTGGCAGCGGTGGTAAAAACGCAACATAGTCTTTAAATTCAAGGCGCGCGACTTCATTTCCGTCTTCATCGAGTTCCACAGAAAATGGGGAAGTCATGTTTCCATTT
>JAXMMN010000081.1:0-3777 GCA_034366485.1 Bdellovibrionales bacterium | reverse complement strand
TTCACAAAGGTATCGTTAAGTACCTCGGTGATGGCGTCCGCCTTGGTTGCGCTGTACGAAAAATTTCTGATACGGAAGTGGAAACCGTCGCTGGCCAGTTTTTACGCGCTCCGCTAGTTGTCGATGCCACGGGCATTCATCAAGATCAGATTCAAAAGAATCGTTTTTTCGACGCCCCCTGCGGCTGGATGAAATACATCGGCTTTGATTTAAAACTAAGTAAACCGCATGGACTTACGCTGCCTGTTTTGATGGATGCGAGAGTTCCACAGATGGATGGGTTCAGATATTTTTCGATAACACCCATCGACGAAACGACTCTCTTTGTTCAAGAGTGCTACCTCAGCTCGAACCCGGATCTCAATTTTGAAAGAATCTATCGAAGCATTTTTTCTTACGGCGAGCGAAACGGTTGGGTCATTCAATCGGCCTCTCAACCGTTGATTCACAAAGAGCAAGTTGCGATTCCGCTTCCTTTGCAAACCTTTCCCGCGGATCAGCTTTCCCAAGGCTCGAAACGACTTCCTATCGAAGGGGAAGACTTCATTGATCGCACACCGCTCCAAATTTCGGCAGCACAAGGTTGGTATCACTCATCCTCAGGGCAAGCAGTTTCAGATGCGGTGCGAGTCGCAGAATTTATCGCCTCCCGCCCTCGCCTTCGAACTGGCCCTGTACGAGCCGAATTACGACACTTCCGAAAAGACTGGGTCGAGCAACAACGTTTCTACCGAACATTCAATCGCCTCGTTTTCCAAGCCGTCGAGCCCTCGCTTCGTCATGTTGCGTTTGATCGCCTGATGGGCCTCAAGGAAGATGTCATCGGTCGCTTTCAGAATGGACAGTCAACGAAAGCCGATGCCGCAAAAATTCTCGGAGTTAAACCTCCGGTACGCACCGGCAAGATCTATAAAAACTGGGCGTCCGAACAAGCTCCTCCATCGAATTCGACAGCTGCTGCAACTGCCGAGGCACAACCATGATAATGGGCGGCCAAAGTACGCGCCCGTTTCCCGGTGCGATTTTGCTGCGAGAAATCGCACCCCACTGGGCCGCCTCGCTTCGTCTTTTGAACCCCCAAGAGCGGCGAGTTCTTGAGTGCCTTTCGACAATTTTTATTTTGATTCGAAAAACCGTAAAGAATTGCGGAACTACAAACGAAGCTGTTTTGACGCTTCAAAAGATGGCCGTGCTTTTTCGCGATCCCGAAGATCTCGAAGCTCAATACTCGATCACCCACGACTTCCCCAACTTTGAAATGGCCGTTCGAGCGTGGAAAGAGCTCAGTCTTTTTCTAGATACTTCGATTCCTCGCGAATACTTCCTGGAACACCTGATGGGGCTCGAAACTGAAATCCGAAGACTTCGCCCCCAATCTGAAAGCGAACTGCTGCTTGATCTCTACCGGCAAGTCGGAACGATTGCACTGGCAGCGGGACACGCCTTGAAGTTGAATGAAAAGCTGATGCCGGCCCTCGCTGATCTTGCTAACAGCATCGCGCTGAGTGATTCGCGCGTCGGCACAAGCGACGGGCGCATGGGAGGCGAGTTTCTTGCGCCGCTGTCCTGGAATGGCCGCGAGACCACTGAACGCAATCGTTTAGCGGCCGTCTTTTTTGCAAGTGGGCGCAAAGGCCTGTCGCATTTGCCATTGCGATTCCGCTTGTTTCTCTTTCTCCCTCTTCGACACGATTTTCACCGAGGGAAAAAGAGTTCTCTCCGATCAATGGATCAGGTGTTTGACGAACTCATTGTGCAGACTTTTTCATCGATCGGCTTGGTACTTAAATCATCGACACCCATCAACGTTGCGCCCCTCAATCCCTCACGTTCGCCAGCCGTGTTCGATGCGACACTGATCGTTCGGAACCAAATGACGAGAATCGGCATGTTTCCTCAAACGCAAAGCTCAAAACTTCACGCGACAACTTAAGAACAGGAAATTGAGTGGCCGCAATTGGGACAAACCCAACAAGTTCCACTTAAGACGGCTGGATGTTGGCAGATGGGACAAAGACTTTCTGGGCGTATGGCACTCGTCCGCTTCACGCTGCCGCCTGTCGCTGAATTTATACTCAGCGGCTGAGCTCCCTTCGATCCATCGCGATAGACAGCGACCGCCTTCAATCCTAAACGCCACGCAGAGGTAAAAACTTTTTCAACATCTTCTACGGTTGCGTGAGAAGAAAGATTCACAGTTTTAGAAATTGCACCGCTAAGAAACGGTTGTACCGCCGCCATCATTTTCAAGTGGGCATCGGTAGAAAGCTCGCTCGCGCAGTGAAAAATGGAAACGTGATTTTCGCGAATACCAATCTCAGCGAGAAAGCCGGGCTCACCCTGTCGATGCGACTCAGCTTGAAGCCGATTCGATATTTGCTGGGCTTCATCTTGGGAGTAGTTCAACTTCGAGAGTGCTCGATAGATAGACTGATTGACGATCGTCAACGCTCCACCGCCCGCCAATGTCTTTCGCTTCACCAGAGCAAAATCTGGTTCGATCCCAGTGGTATCGCAATCCATCATGAATGCAATCGTGCCGGTTGGTGCCAAGACGGTCACTTGAGAGTTTCGAAAACCATTTGCGGCACCGAGAGAAGACGCCATCGACCAGCACTCATTCGCCGCGCGATCAATTTCGGAATAGTCCGAAACCTTGGATCGATTTGCGTTTGCACTGACATGTTTTTCAATCACTTCAAGCATCGAAGTTCGATTTTCTAAAAAGCCATCAAACGCACCCTTAGACTCTGCTATTTCAGCACTCGTCCTATACGCTTCCGCCGTCATCAACGACGTCACTGCGGCAGCAAAGCTTCTTGCCTGTTCGCTGTCGTAGGGAAGCCCAAGTGTCATCAGCGCAGCACCAAGGTTCGCATAGCCAAGACCTAGAGGCCGAAACCGGTGAGACCTTTCGGCGATTCGCTTTGTTGGATATGAGGCAAAGTCGACCAAAATGTCTTGCGCCACAATCAGCGCCCGCACGGCAGAACGAAATTCTGAAACTTGAAAGCCACCGTTATCATCAAGAAATTTTAGTAGGTTAAGGGACGCCAAATTGCAGGCCGTATCGTCCAAAAACATAAATTCCGAACACGGGTTCGAGGCGCGAATCAGATCTGTTTCTTTACACGTGTGCCAAGACTGGATTGCATTTTCAAACTGAAGACCCGGGTCTGCGCATAGCCACGCCGATTCAGCAATCGCTCGAAATAAGCTTCGCGCTTTAAACGTTTGTACGACGTTCCCCGTTGTCCGCGCGCGCGTCGACCAATCGGCGTCTACTTCGATCGCCTTCATGAAAGCATCGGTGACGCGAACCGAGTTATTAGAGTTTTGGCCAGAGACTGTGTGGTAGGCCTCCCCATCCATTCCTGACGAGAAACCGGCTGCGACCAATGCCTGCGCTTTCGATTCCTCTTTCGCTTTCCACCGAACGAATTCAAATATTTCGGGATGATCCAGATCTAAGCACACCATCTTCGCTGCTCGTCTGGTTGTACCACCTGATTTCGTCGCACCTGCCGCCCTGTCGAAGACTTCTAGAAAGCTCATCAACCCCGAGCTTGTACCGCCCCCGGAAAGAAGTTCGTGACGGCTGCGAAGATTTGAAAAGTTCGAGCCCGTACCACTGCCGTATTTAAACAATCGCGCTTCACTTTTTACGAGTTCGAAAATTGAATTCAAATCGTCTTCAATGCTTTGGATAAAACATGCGGATGCCTGCGGGCTTTCGTAGCTGTTCTCAAGCTTCACCGCTGTCTTTGTCGAGATCTC
>JAXMMN010000080.1:0-8709 GCA_034366485.1 Bdellovibrionales bacterium | reverse complement strand
ATGCCAGTTTTCAACGTGTGCTTAACGGCAGTTTTTGTGTACGGAGAGAACGTCTCGACAGCAATCTCGGTTTGGGCACAGTCTCCTAAGCCAAAATGAATTCGGTCATCGCTTTGTGCATTGAAGCCATTCGCAGGATACAATTCGCGGAAGAAGGTTTTTCCTGCGCAGGTTGCAAAGACTTTGGTGCCTTCGATCGGTTTGTGACAGCGGGACTTTAATTGAACACCAAACCAATTGGCTTTGTTTCCTATTGAATCGCTGTTTGGGCGGTTGTGATAAAGAACCGGCGGGCCCATGTGATTGGCGATCACAAAGTCCATTCGACCGTCGTTGTCGAAGTCCACTGTGGCGGCCCCTCGGCCGTTATAGAGATCAGTGATGCCGACCTGTTTAGCCACGTCGACAAGAGGTTTACCCGGCCCCTCATTGAGAAAGAGACAGTTGGGCTGTTCGTCTGCTAGCGAAAATCGGTCGATCGGGTAATCAATCAAATGTCCTTCGCGAAGAAACGCAGGCAAATTGAGGAGGGTGAAGAGTTGATACCAATACGGCTTCTTTTCGGTACCCTTGAAATAGCCGTTAGCAACAAGCAGATCCAAATTGCCATCGTTGTTGGGGTCAAAGAATTTCGCGCCCCAGCCCCAACCGCATTTGTCGGCGTTTAGCTGTGGAGCAATGTTCTGCATTTTGGAATTCCATAACAAGTTTTTTCCAATGGGAGATCCGAGGCGACTCATTTGCGTCGCGTAAATGTCGATTTCGAGATCTCCATCGAAGTCTGCAGTTTCGACGGACATTGAATTTCTGCTGGTGTGACGACCGATGACCTGACTTGTGAGGTCAGAAAACTTTCTTCCAAAGCTATTGATGTAGAAAGTGTCGACTCCGAAATCGTTGGCGAGATAAAGGTCAGGGAAAAAGTCTCCGTTTTTGTCCATGACTCCGATCGCCCAGTTGAGGCCAGGGTCGTTAATTCTGAACTCTTTCGCAATCTCTGTAAATCTCGGCGAACCACCGCCAGAGCCACTGCCTGCTCCGCCGCTAGTGGTGTTCGCAAATAAGAAGTTATCGCCGCCTTCGCGGTTGTAATTCGTCGCTCCGACGCGAACGTCGAAGTCGGCATAGGAGCCTCGCTCGCTGAGAATGCCGGGCTTTAAAAAGTTTCCGACGTAGATATCAAGTCGACCATCGAGGTTGAAATCGAGGTAGTTGACGGCCCGTGCATGGCTGCAAAACTGGTCGATGCCTGCCGCCGCGCTTTGGTCTTCGAATCGGCCTCCGACATTCACGTAAAGCGAATGGCATCCGGCACGCGCAATGAAAAGATCTTTGTCGCCGTCGTTATCAATATCCAGGAAATTAGCCGCGGCACTTGGCCAAGGAGTATTCGTATCAGTTTCTAGTCCCCACTCTTTGGTCACATCCTTAAAACGCTTTCCGCCATCATTTAAATAAAGTGCGTTTGGCTGACCATCTTTCATCGTCGTGAAGAAGAGATCATAAAATCCATCACCATTGATGTCGGCGACAGCAACAGCCGCACTAGGATGAAACCGAATGCCTTGGGCTTTTTGGATGGGAACTTTGGAATTGTAGATGTCGTGGTTAAAAGTGATTCCCATCTCGGACGTCACATCGTGGTATTGAAACGAAATCGGAAGCGAAGCGTTCGCCTCCTTTTGAAAAGCATAAAAGGGATCAGAGAAGGGAAGTGAGCGCTGAAGAACGCCAGCCGTCAAGATGGCGGCAATACAGAGAGTCGCGAAAAAAGTTTGTCTTAAGACGTTTGGTTTCTTGGACTGAAGTCCTTTGACGACGGCATAGCCAATCGTGATGACAGCAAGTGCAATCAGCTGGGGAAACAAGATGGCTTTAGTCCGAAGAAAAAGGTCGGTGCCAGCTAGGGCCGCTCCGTAGAAAAGCTGCCCGCGGGCTTCTGGAGGCGAAGTGCGCGGGTCCGTCATCATGTGGAATAAAAACAGAACCGACGGCGCACCTAGAAGTGAAGCCATCGTCAAAATCATCACCTCAGGAAGAAAAAAGAACGTCCGGAGCCACGCAAAAAGTAGGAAGAAAGCCACATAGGCCAGGCAGAGAACAAGTTTTTTCGCAAAGAAGGCAGTGGCAAGACCCATGGCAATCATGAAAGCGATCAAATGAAAGTGTCCGACCCATTGATCAGAAAACGACGAACCAAGCATTGGAAACGCGAGCGAAATGGAGAGCACGCCGATGTTGGCGGGATTGAAAATCGGGTGACCTTGAATGGTGAAGAGATAACGGGTGCTAACGCCGATCGCTCCAGCAACGATGTAGGCCCAAGTTGAGTACCCTTGAGTTAAGAGAAATGTGCCGCAGCTGATGATAATGATCGACGGTGAGATCAGTTGACCCTTCGGGTAAGACCTCACGTTTGGAAACACGAATCGTCTTAGCAAATAGTCGATCGCCATGTTGGAGGCCAACATGAGGAAAAATTGATCCAATGTTTTTGGCCAATTTAAAACAAGCGCACCGACGAACACGTAAAACAAGAGTGCTGCGATTTGAAAGTGTTGAGCCTTATAGAATGTCCCGAAATAATTTCTGAAATTGCCGAAGGTCGCAGTGATCGCTGACATCTTCGGCTATTCCACGTATCGAATTTTGGTTTGTGTCGCTGAAATCGAAACCGCGAGTGTGCCTTCTTGGTTTTGAAATTCGAACGCACCGTTTGGTTGGTTGAAGTGAACAAGGTTAAAAAGCGCTTGGGCTTCTTGGCCAGTGACGTGGTATTCGACTTCAATTGGATTCGTTCGTACGCGTGTTGCGCCAGATTTTTTAAACATGAAGGTACATTGGAACCCGTCTTTACCTTTGTCGCCGCAAACCCAGCTAAGCGCTTTGGTGGAATCTTCGATGGCCTTACCGGGCCCTAAGAGACTGTCTTGAATTGGGACATTCATGGCTTCAAAAAGGGCGCGAGCATCGGAGTCCGATCCACCCAAGCGGCCGCGGTAAACCGTGATCATCACCTGATTTGTAAGTGGAAAAACTCGAGCCATTGTGTCGGCAGAGGCCTTTTCGATCGGCATGATGAATGTCGCAACCATTGCGAGTACCGTAATAAGTGAGCCCCAAAGTGAGCGACGTAATGATTGAATCTTAAGTTTTTTCATGGATTCATTCTGATTCACTTTCTTCCTTAAGGTCGAGTTAAAGAGACTAAGGTCTTAAGTCTCTTGGGCTTTGGTCCGATAGAGTTCCGTGGAATTAATTGCTCTACTTCTCTTAACGCCGCTTGTTTTCTCTAGCGGTTCGGCGGACGTCGAAAGTCCAGGTCCAGTGGTTGTTGCGGCTATGGTTCAGCAAACTGCCGATGAAACTGTGGTCCACCCACCAGCCGATCTTCGCTACACGATGACGGTCCTTCGTCATACGCCGCACCGTACCTTATCTCGAAATCCAGCTGGATTTACGCCCGAGAGCTTAGAGGTTATTGTTTCGGCCCCGTAGATAAGCCAAGATTTCCAGATGACTGTTGTCGCTGGCAAATCGACATTCTTTAGCGCTTTTTTCAACCTCCTCATTGTTGTACTTATTGGCTCGGGGGCCAGCGCCGAAGGCCTTTCGACTTATTCCATTCAGCCGATGCAAGCAGTGATCAAGCTTGAAAATCAAACGACCCAAGCGTTTACAATTACAAATCACAGTCAAGAGCCTGTGACGGTGGCCTTAGAGGCGTTTGAGCGTACGGACAAAAACGGCAAGGAACGACGTCAAAAAACGAAGGAAATCATTTTTGATAAAGCGCGATTGGACATTGCCGCCGGTCAATCGGCGACCGTCGTCAGTGAGTACACGGGAAGAAAAAATATTGAAATCGAGCGGTCTTTCCGTGTCATCACAAAGCAGCTGTCGGGCCATACATCGGCGAAACGTTCGCAAAATGGCTTTCGGTTTTCCTATGAAACATCGCTTTTTGTCGCGCGAGACAAAATGGTTCCAGATCTCCGCGCAGAAGTTCACTCAAAGCCTACCGGCGGCGGCCTTGTGATTGAACTCGACAATCGAGGTACGGCCCACCAACCACTTTCCGAAGTTGCCTTCTATGTTTTGGGCACCTCCAAGCCAGGGCCAAAAAAATCAGAGCCAGAAAAGCCCGTAGAGTTGCCTCTAGAATTGGATTCTCCGACAAAAGAAATGCTCGGAAAGCAAATTCTTTTGCCCAAATCGAAGCGCCGTTTGACGCTTGGGCTGTCGGCTGTGGAAACAGTGATTTCACCCACGAGCTCAATCATCGTCCGTTCAACTCGCTGACGTCTTTCTTAAATTTCCCTCAACTTTTTCACAGACCCAAGGTAGGTTTTGCCCATGATTTGGCGCATAGCGGTTTCATTGTTTTTATTGGCGACGTTGGTCACGAGCGTTGAAGCCTTCGGGCAGCAAGAAGAGCAGATTTGGACCTCTGGTCAACTGACAAAAGTCATTCCAGATTCGCCGTGGCGTTTTGGAGTTGAGGGCATCTATCGACACTCCCGAACTCGCGATACAACCCTTCTTCAGTCGTTTAGAACGATCGTCGGTTATAAGTTGGAATCAGACACGGTTTTGACGTTCATTCATGAAAGCGGACAGGCCGCCTCAGACCGTGACAATGAAGTTCGATTTATAGCGCAGGCGTCACACCGTTTTGCGTTTGAGGCACTCGATTTAGGTATTCGCCTCAGGCATGAACATCGATTGTTTCAAGATTCAAAAGTTTGGCTGAAGCGTTCGCGAGTGCAATTTCGTTTGGGCTTAAAATCGCTTCAGTTTCTAGGCGTCACGCCGTTTACGTCGCAAGAATTGATGTATCTCTGGAACACCGTCGAGGCGCGAGCTGCTGGAAGCACGGAAGTACGGCTTGTGGTTGGTGGTTCGATCGAGATCGCCGAAGGGCTTAGTCTTGATCTTGCGTATCAGGACCGCCGCACCTACTCTAACTCATCAGAAACCCGCACTGAGGCCTTGCTAGTAAACACGGCTTACGTTTTTTAACGAATGGAATCGAGACTATTTTTTATGACCAAAATTCTGGTTCTGATTTTGTTTCTCTTAGTATTTTGTCCAAAAGACCAATCGCAGGCGGCAGAGCTTGCGCCGAATCAGCTGAGTCTTAAGGGGTCAGCGAGGTTTCGGTACGAAGACACTCAATGGTACGGTTCCCCCGCCAACCCAAATACATTTGCTCGAACCGCATTTTTCTCGTTCCGGGTTCGACCGACGATCTCATTGAAAGTGGATGAGGCGCTTTCGCTGGTGCTGACGCCTCAGTTCGCTAAAATTTTGGGCCGTGATTATTCCTACACGCAATTCGATTCTAGCGGAGTAGTGGCCTACAACGAACACTTTCACATGCACGAAGCTTACGGCAAATTGCAGATATCGCCGAACTCCACCCTTAAGGCTGGTAGGATGATCATCAGCCATGGGGATCAGCTCATTGTTGCAGCTGGTGAGTGGCCATTAACAGGCAGGTCATTTGACGGATTGAATTTCGCGATGACAGGCGACTTGGTCGACGTCGATATTTTTTCGCTCAAAATTGAATCGAGCGCGAACGCCATCGGTACGGATCGCGATTTTTCCGGAGCTTACACAAAGTGGAAAACCCTTCCAGAAGTGAAGGCCCTTGAAGTCTACGCTTTGTACGAATCCAACATGGTTGCCGGTGTAAATGAATCGCGTAACCTTTTCGGAACGAGGGCGAACCTCTTACTTGCTGAGGTCGTGGATGTCGGACTTGAGGCGGCCAGTCATGCAGGCACTGGGACATTGGGGTCTGATAGCGATCGCCACCTGATGGTCATGGCATCTGCTGGCTACACTTTCAGCGAGCTATCCAAACTGCGAGTTGGCTACGAATACAATCAGGCCGGTGAGGGTTGGCGCGACTGGTATGCGCTTTTGAAGGGGCCCTTGGGACGAAACGAAATCGTTGGACGCAGAAACTTGACTGCTCATGCACTAAGAATCTCATTCGAACCCGTCGAAACCTATAAAGTGCGCCTCGATTTATGGAAGTACGATCGGTCTTCGAGCACTGCGCCCTCGTATCGACCCGTTGATTCCATCGCCGTTGGGACGGTTGCTGGATCCTCGTCTTTAGAGATCGGCCAAGCGATCGACATTTCAATCACTCAAAAGGCAACTGAGAAAATTGAATACGGAATCGGTGGGACACTTTTTGAACAGGGTGCGTATTTGAAAGATCAGTTTGGCGACCGGCAGCTGACAGACTTGTACCTGGTCGCAAACATACTTTTTTAGACTTAGTTTTTAGTTCTAACGGCCGCTTCGCGCGGCGAAATCGTCAAAGGAACGCTGTAAAAAACTTCACTTTTTGCGCCGATGGCTTCCACGGTGAGCTTCACTTTGCCAGCGTCTCGCAACTCTGGTTCGCCGACGGTCAATACGTTGAAGTTGAGCCTCTGAGCGATTCCCTTTACGTGGCGACGATTGGGGATCGTGTCCCAGTTTGAAGGATAGGTTTTTGCGTGAAGAGGGCTAGAGGTAAATTCGAAGGTTTCAAAGCCGAGGAGTTCCTTTTCCACTTTGATAATTTCGCTCAAGTGGCGATCACCAGAAAAGAACATCGCGGTTCGATTTGTTTTGCTGATGGCTTTACCGAGGCGATCTAAAAAACGCGAGAACGACTTTGGATGATTTCCTTCGTAGGACTCGAACTTATGATAGCCGCCGAACCACTGGTCTCCGCTGATCAGCCACATCGGCAATTTTCCGTTTTTGAGATTCGAGAAAAACCACTCCTCTTGTTCGGGCCCGAAGTGTGTTTCTGGCGTTCGAAATGTTCGATTGTCAAAAAGAACAAAATCAAACCCAAACGCTGTGTACTTGGCGGATGTTCCAGGCCCTTTTTCATAGTTTGGAAACTCAGGCCCGGGGCCTTGAGGATAGAAGGCGTCAAAAACTGTCTTGGCAGGGTGACGGTGAGGGTTATTGGTCCCGCCGTCTTTCATGCCAAAATCAAAATCATCCCAAATTGCAATCGTAGGAATCAGCTTTTCGAAACGATAAAAATCAAGTTTCAAAAAAGTTTCAGCGTAGCGATTCCAAAGTGTCACTTGATCAAGGGGACCTTTGTAGACTCCGCCGACCACAGCGGCATAAACGTTGTCGCCAAGAAGAACCAAAAGTTCGGGGTTCGCGTCTTTGACGGCCTTCCACATCGGACCGCTGTCGCTGACGTAGAGATCTGACATGCAGCTTGCGGTCGCGATTTTTACTTTGCGGGGGCGAGTGTCAAGTGACGTGAATTGACGAGTGTCGACGATGCGACCGTATTGATCTTTCACTTCAAGCTGATAGTTTTTTTCTGTCGAGAGACCTGTGAGTCGAACATGGCGCAAGGCTTGCGGCGATTCGGCAATCTCATGAAACAAAATTTCATGTGGAACCACTGACCTCGTGGCCGAATCTTTGTCAGTCACGTCAGTAACGGTGATCGAAAGTGTCATCGATTTTGGCGCAAGGATGGCGATTTGTGTCGCGGTGGAATTTGTTAGTCCCTGAACGATGGCAAGGCCCTGGCCGACATTTTTTGATCGATTACTTTCTTCGAGTGAAGTGCAGCCTCCAATAGTGAGGGCGATGAGAAGAAGGCGTGCGAAAACGAAACCAGTGCGGGCCAGCATATTACGCTCCTAAAGTCGGAATCCAAAGAAAAGATGTACGAGGATGTTGCGTTTGCCAAGCTCGGTTTCTGTTGTCTTGTTAGATGTTTGATCTATTGAAAATAGGATCCCAGAGACGTATTTTTTCCCATTCGAACCGGCCCCGAAATCGAGTTTAATATTTCCTGCTGATTCTGAAGCACTGAACTCTTGCGTCCCGTCCGATGATTTCCCGGATTGTGCGCCGACGCCGATTAAGATTTGGCTAAAGGCAAACCCGGTCTCCCCGAAAGTCCACAAGTGCCCGTACCCTCCGCCTGCCGTGACAGAAAGAAAGCGCCCGTTCGTGACAAGGGCTTCATTGGGAAAGTGAACCTGCAGCCCCGTGGGAATCAACGGCACTTGCCCTGTGTCTTCAAAGACATTTTCAACAATGTTAAGGGTCCCTAGCCAGCTTCCGCCAGAACTTGTTTGGCGTTCGCTTTGATCAAAAGCGGCCGCGAGGCTATAGCGATCGGGCTTAAGCGTAAAGGTGACGTTTACGTATTTGCTTTCAAGTACAAGATCTGGGCGTTTTAAGTAGACAGTCGAGCCAGGGTCAAAGTCGGTCGTGTTCTCGGCAAAAAAACCACGCAACTTCTGATAGCCAAGTTCGATCGAAAATCGGCGCCAGGGAAAACGAAATCGAAGATCTTGATACTCGCTTCGCCCTTTTAGATTTTCATCTTCTCGAGACAGTTCGCCTTTTGCCGATGCTGAAACGCCGATCAAGCCGTCGTAACTGATACCGAGGCCTGTTTGGGCGCGATAGTTGGGTGTCCAGTTAACCAGCTTGCCGGTCGACAAACGAGACTTAAACTCGAGATTTAAGCCGGGAATTTCGATGTACGGCTTAATCAGGAACTTATCTTCAGGAGTTTCAAATTTTCCGGAGCTTTCGTTTGCCTGGGCCGTGATGGCTGCAAGGAACACAGCAGCCGTCAGAATCGAACTTTTTAGCATTCTGCACATCCATGTTGGCATTTGCTGCAGGCCCTAGCGAAAAATTACT
>JAXMMN010000079.1:0-1732 GCA_034366485.1 Bdellovibrionales bacterium | reverse complement strand
TCTCGACGACTGATTCCGACAAGATCCATGACTTCGGGAACTTCGAAAAGTGGAAGCCATTTTGAGAGACCTGTTCCCCACAGCGTGACGATATCCCAGCGGTTTAAACCCCGCAGATGATCCGCAAGTTCGCCTTGGGTCAAAGGACCGATGGGATGACCAGAACCGGAATCGCAGTACCAGACGCGATTATCGGACGTCTTGTGACTGGCGTGAATCTTTGCGGATAGAGCTTTCCAGGCAGAAATCGGAGACCACTCGTTAGTGCCTCTCGCCCAAACAAGGCAGTCGGGTCCAAGTGAACCGGATTCGATGTTTTTTTCCACTTCATCAGAGGAAAACGGACCTAAGACCGCCCCATCTCGATGAACAAACCACAAAGTCTTCATAGTGACGCTATCGGCTGAAACTGAGATTTTCTTAAGGATGTGTTAGTCTGGAAACACATGAAACAACCGCTCCTCGATTTCTTTCGTTCCGCGTTCCATCGCCGCAACCTGGTCATTTCGTCGATGTTGTTTTTAATTGTGGTTATTCAGCTGGTTGTTTTAATGCCTCGAGACCTGGATCTGCGCGAACTTGATCCCGACAAAAGTCGAGCCGCAAAGGTTGATCGTAAAAAGCAGGTTCCCAGAGGAACAAGTGCAAGTCTTGGTAAATCAATGACGGACCTTGCCGGCAATGGTTTCGGTGGCGAGGGCGCCGGTGGCCAAACTCTTCGAGGTGTTCACTCGATCGAAGTAAATTCAGACGGGAAAGGTTGGGAACTTTGGGCCGATCGCGGAGTGCGGCCGAAAGATTCTGGCGAATGGAAGATCGAAACAGTTCGAGTGAAGTTCTATGCTTCTAACGGAGTTACCTACAATGTCACTGGACGGACCGGTGGAGTAAACCCTGCGACGTACGATCTATGGATCAAAGGCAACGTCGAAACGAAGTCGTCAAATGGCTACACTTTCAAATCGCCGAGCGTGATTTACAATTCGAAGCTAAAAAAATTAACGTCCTCGGAAGCTGTTGAAATGATCGGGCCGACAGACTCTGAGGGAAGTCGCCTTGAACTGAGCGGTGAAGACATGTTCGCGGATCTAAATTCCAACGACATCAAGGTGAATCGAAATGTACAGGCGAGAAAGCGCGTGCACGGCGAAAAGACGGCTCAGATTCAGTCGACGGCCGCACATTTTTCGGGCGCGACAAATCTTGCCGCGTTCACGGGTGGTGTGACCATCGATGTCGAAACGATGCGCATTACGGGGCCTGAAGCGCGTTTCACCTATGACGCCAATCGCAACGCGCTGGAATCGCTAATGGTGGCAGGCGGCGTCAAGGTCACAGACTCGGACAAGTTCGCGACAAGCGGTTCACTTTCGGTGTATTTTAAAGACGATCGCTATATCTTCAAAGGTTCGCCTCGTGTTGTGCAAAATGAAGACGAATTGATTGGCGATGAAATCGTGTTTCTTCAAGGTGGAAAGCAAGTGCAGGTCATCAATGCAAAAGCGCAAGTCGACCCAGCGCGAGCCACCGGAACGCCTCGACCCGATGGAAAGGCTCCATGATTCAGCTCACTGTTCGCGGGATTGCGAAAGCATTTAAGAGTAGAAAAGTTGTCGACGGCGTTTCGTTCCAAGTCGACGCTGGTTCAGTTGTTGGTCTTCTCGGGCCGAATGGCGCCGGAAAAACGACCAGCTTTTACATGGTCGTTGGTCTGGTGGCCCCCGATGCCGGC
>JAXMMN010000078.1:0-4051 GCA_034366485.1 Bdellovibrionales bacterium | reverse complement strand
GTTGTTTGTTGATTGAAGATCGGTGGCACGAAGATGTCCAAAAACTTCCAACGAATTTCCCTCAAGACCCGTGCGTAGAAACGGTTGGTCTTTTGGAAAGTGCGAAACGGTGTCTACCGCTTTTCCTCGCTGACTGATGTTTTCAGCGATCGCCCCATCAAGGTAAAACCGCGGGTCAGACGTATCTTTATGCTGAAATGTTTCCGTCGGCTTAAAATTCAAGACCCTGCGAGTGTAAAGATGGCGAACGAGCGCACTTTTGAATTCCTTCGGTGTCGCTTGGTACGCCTTCAGCACGAGATTTTCAACGGCACTTCCGCTGGTTGTTGCTTGATACCAAGGCATGCTGTCGAGCGTGTATTTTGAAACTTGGTCGAGCCACTGGTTGAGCGAAGAATCAGAAATTCTATTCGTCGCCAAGACTTTGAGATTGTGCTCGACGAGTTGGTTTCCAAGATTGTTTTTCGCAGCGGTGAACTTCGCCGCGTCCATCGGGACCACGGCAGTGATCGTCGTCGAAGAATACCTTCCACCCCAAACGCTTCCTTGTGAAAGCGCGTTGTCATAGCTGAGGGGAGCGACGCTGAAGCCTGGAACATTGCCGTTTCTAATTTCCGTGAGTCCGGCATGGTGGACTCCAGGATCATGGATTCCCGCTCCCGATGTTGATGCAGATCTTTCTTCAACCATCAACAGGCCGTCTCTCAGTGTGACGTATTGCGGATTGAGATTTAGATTTCGCGCGATCTCGCTAGCCGATACGTCAGGACTGAATTCTGAATTATTGAGGCGAAGAACTGTCGCAACAGTTTTCTGAGGTGCATCTGATTGCAAAATGCTTTCGCCGCGGTAGCCGGCCACCCATTTTTCAGTGACGGGTGTTCCTGAGAGACGAATAAGGTCGATCAGTTCTCGGTGATCTCGGCCGATCATTTGGTAAAGGTTTAAAAGATTGCCATTAAAAAAAGACTCGAGCGCCGGATTTTCATTTGTTCGGTAGTTCGCACTTTTTAGTGCGGAGGTGTCGGCTTTAAGAGCGTTTCCAAACTGCGCCATCGTCGCAATGGCCGGCTGAACTTGAACATTCTGATCCTGCGATTTTCCGGCTCGTCCATCGCCTCGTCCAAATAGCCCGAAATTCTGCATTGTTTGGCGAAGCCGGCTGGTTTGAGTCTGTTCGACAAAGCTTCCTTCGCAGGATGCTGTCCCCATGGCCCAGGAATCGACGGCCGTCGTTGAAATCAATGTGAAGGCGGCCGCGACAAAAAGATTGGCTGGACTCGCATTTGGCTTTTTCATGCGCGGGTAGAGAGCAAGGTTCGGTCCTTAATTGAACCCGCTCTTTATGTGAGATGAGTAAAAAATGGGTAGAATCGAGCGCCAAATTTGTCACTTGTTGCGCTTACTTTGGCCTGTTCCTCGGGCTACTTTGCCCTTGCGTAAGTCCACGATAATTTCGTACAACCGAAGGACCTCAAATCTATTGAGACGTCGGCGCGTGGCGCAGCCTGGTAGCGCACATGCTTGGGGTGCATGAGGTCGCTGGTTCAAATCCAGTCGCGCCGACCAATTCTTCGATCGCAGTTTAATCTCGTTATTGCTCCAGTCGTAGCGACCTAGCGGCTACCGCCGCTGACCTTCCGTTCGAGTATCGCGCTTACGCGCTTCCCGAACTCAGGTGCGCATCACATCAGAAGCGCCACTGGCGCTTCCGCTGCGCTTGCACGGTCGCTGGTTCAAATCCAGTCGCGCCGCTCGTTTTTTGCGTCAAAACTATCGTCAATCGGGATACTATTTTACCGATTATGCAGATCTTGAAACACTAACTACGGCGCTTTTGGCCTGTTTTTTTGCTGATCGCACTCTTGGTGTTAGAATTCCGTTTCACACTTCGGAATAACTTCAAAGATTTAGAAATCAAACTGAGGAGTCTTTATGAGAAATCTGTTTTTATTTGCTGCACTTATTTTAGGATTTGGATCGACAGCCACGGCGGCAATTGAACCGCAATTTTGTTGCATTCAGAGCACCCTCGATAACGAAGCTGGAATTGACCATTCTGGTAAAAGCGCCGTTTGCGTTTCAAACAACGCTCAAGAAATTCCGGAAGTTTCTAGCGGCGTTTTTTCAATCGAAAAACATGGTCACGTTTTCACGATCGATCTCAATAAGCCACGAACCCAAAGCATCGCGATCACCAAACCGGACGGGAAGGTACAAACTGGTCCCGAGCGTGAAATCATAAAAGGTTTGGCTTACGACCTCTTTATTGGAACTTTTGGCTCGCCGGTCTACCAATACAGCACCGAGACTCACGGCGGATTTAAGCTCGACTGTCATCCAAAGTGATCAATCGTAGAAGCCCTCGTTCGGTTCGAATGAGGGCATTAATTCGGTCCGCGGTCTTTCTAAATTGGCGAGTATCTCGTCCAGCGAACATTTTTGCTTTGAATTCGAACTCTTGATCGGGAATTAGGCGAGGCATAAATAGTGAGCTGAGTCTTCTGCTCAGGTGACTCGCTCAATTCACGGTGTGGTACCCGACTCCGTAAAGTCGAATCAGGTCGGTGGGTCCTTCGATCACTCTGATCTTTATCGATTTGAACGGCGTGCGATCGACGGAGGTTACTTTGACTGATCCCATTGACACATATTCAGTGGGAGTCTCGGGATTGAACTTCGGCACGGTGAAGCGTTGGACGACTTGGCCATTGATGACGACTTCGTAGCTAGATTCTTCTCCGCCAAAGCTGAGGGGTTGATGTGGGTCTACGTAGGGCAGGGGTGACAAGCGCTGCAGGCTTGCAGGCGTGAACATGGCGCTCGATGCGTATTCTGGGAACTCAATCGTCAGTCCATCACCAGAAGCGACGGCCTCTAAATTGTCGACATAGTAGTTCCCAAGCGGTCTTGCCCAATCATTGTTGTTGTAGGGGTTGTATTCAAAATAGGAATTGTTTCGTAAGAGTGGAGAGACGAACTTTATTGGCTTTGTGCCATCGCTATTGCCCTGAAAGATATATTGGTTTCCATTGACCACTCTCGGTCCCGTCAAGTGGGTAACCGGACCTAAGAAGTCGTTGAAGCTGGTGCCATAATTCTTTCTCTTCTTGTAAGAAGCAGTGTTGGCATCTTGAAGGCATATCAAACTGAGTTTAGTTGTCGCGCAATCTTGCCCGGTTGAATTTGATGACATGACTTCAAAATTTGGAAAGCTGAGGCTGGCGGGCCAAGTGGCGCCCAATCGGATGTGATCAGGAACGACAGGTGGGGTACTGATCGGATTTCCACGGGCGTCGTAAGTTATCGTTGGCTGAAGGTTATGCTGGGTCCAGTTGTTACATGTTCTTCCTGGGAAAATCACAGAATAGTATCGTGAGCCCACCCAGCTATTTCCCAAGTTTTCGCAGTTGCCCTTTTCGTCGCACAGGCCCTCGTTATAGCCTTGCGTGCTCAGCAGTGGGTACAAGAGCGGATAGCGATCTATTGGGTCTGCGCTGCTGTTGGTGTCTCTATTGGCGGCAAGTACCGCTTTAAAGGTTCCGGGGAGCTTTGCTTGTAAAGCGTGTTGTGCGCAGTACTGGTTGGCCATTTGATGGCCGCCTAAATAACCGGGATATTTTGTCGAAGTCGCAAATAGGATTTGGCCGCCTGGGGACCAGAACGGACTTACGGAAAAGCTTGATAGTTGAAAAGTAGCGTAAAAAGAATTTGCACCAACAACTGAAACCACTGTTTCTGGATTTTTTGCGGTGAAGATAAATTTAACTAAACCGGATTTGGCAGTTGATTGCTTGACTTGAACTCCGTCGACTCGAAATGTGAGTATGTGACTGTTGCTTCCAACTTGAGCTCGCACCTCATACTGAGTGCCCGGTAATGTAGCCACCTTCTTCTTAATTGCAACGTTCGGCCAGGCACCGTTGTTGCGATTGTATTTCAAATCGTTTTTTGAAGCGGTGACTATGATTTGGGGATCTAGCGTCCAGCCGGTAAGGCCGTTCTCGAAATCTGAATTGCTCGATTCAGTTACCTGAATCGAATCGATGCT
>JAXMMN010000077.1:0-1269 GCA_034366485.1 Bdellovibrionales bacterium | reverse complement strand
GCGATGAATTGTACCGCGTTTGGACTTCTCGTGGCTATTCCACTGCTTGGTGCCTACGGATGGCTGACGACGCGAGGAACGGAAATCGTTGATGACGTTCACGAAGCGGCTGTCGCCACCTTGAACTTTATCATTTCGAATCGCGATAAATTCGCTCGTTAAACTTAGGAAAAGGATTCCATGGGCGCTTCGATGCCAGGCGGAGGAAAATCCGCCAATGCCGAATTAAACCTTGTTCCGTTTATCGATCTGTTTTCAGCATTGATTTGTTTTCTATTGATGACGGCAGCATGGAATAGCCTAGAGACGGTCGACACCGGTGCGCCCCCAAAGTCGATCGATCTTCGCGATGACAACGACCCTCCGCCGCCTGCTCCTCCACAAAAACCCAAAGTTGCGCTGACAGTGACCTTGTACGTAGATCGATTAGATATTGGTGAGGATAACAAGATCCAATCGTTTCGACATGTCAGCGGCAATCCTGATTTCGCCTCACTATCAAGAATGCTGGCCGAGTGGAGAAAGAAATATCCCGACCGAAAAGATGTTCTCCTCAGTACCGAAAACCGCGCACCCTACAAGCATCTCATCAAACTGATGGACACTTTCATTGCAGGAGAATTCCCCGAAGTGGGAATTACACTCAACTGATGGCAAGCGGTGGCGGCTCTGGCACAGGACAGGCAGAAAAAATCATCAAGCCGGGGTATCACATTCGCCCCAAGCACGATCTCCACGGTCTTCGTCAACGTCGCACCGATAGTTCAAAAGGTCATCTCGCCGGCGAGCTTCCCCTGACTGCCATGATCGACATGTTTTCGATTCTGGTTATCTATCTGCTCATGAATTTTTCTGCGACAGGCGATCCGTTTTTCATGGGAAAACCTGGAGTCGTTCTTCCCACTGCCGGCACATCAAAAGAAATGAAGACGGCGCCGCTTTTGTCTTTTGTTAAAGGCACCTACTACCTAGATGCGCTGACTCCCGACGGGGGACAACTAAAGATCGAAGACGACTCACAAAACCTGCAGACAATTATTCAATCGCTTCAAAAGCTGCAGCTTCAGATCAAACAAAAAACTCCGAAAGAGTTTGATGGTCGACTTAACATTCAAGCCGATGAAAACACTCCGCTGCTTTATATTAAGCGTGCAATGTCGGCAGGCACTACTGCTGGCTTCACATCGATCAACTTCGTCGTAAATCCGGAAACCGACAAGTAGTCGCTCGCGCATCGCTTTGCGGAGGTCGGGCTTCCTGCCCTCCTCA
>JAXMMN010000076.1:0-3217 GCA_034366485.1 Bdellovibrionales bacterium | reverse complement strand
TTGTTTGGCGGCGAATACGTAAAACCATTTGAAGATCTCAAGCGAGAACTGCAGTTGGTGATTGAGGCTAAAGGTCTTGCCGATCAAGTTACGATTGAGGCGAACTCAAAGGGCGTGGGAATCACTTTCCGCGGGACCGTGTTTTTTGATATTGGCTTGGTCAATCCTCGATCCGAAGCTGTCGCACTGATCAACGAACTGGTACCGGTCATTAAAAAAGAAGCTGAAGGCTTCTACATTTTGACAGAGGGACACACGGACGATACGCCGATCACACAAGGTGTGATTTCGTCAAATTGGGAGCTCTCGGCCCTTCGCGCCAGCAGCATCACTCGAATTTTTGAAAGCGCGGGATTTGATCGTGCAAAATTGATGGCAATTGGCTGGTCGGACACGAAGCCCTTGTTGGAAAATCGCACAGCAGACGGCGAACCGATCTTCGAAAATCAATCGCAAAACCGTCGTGTCGTCATTCAGATTTTGCGATCTGCACCGCTCGACTAAATCTCGTCCACACTGAAATAGTTTTCGTCGAGATGTCGGAAAAGCTCTTCGATCGCTGGAGAAGGCTTAAGGCCTCGATCCCCGGTGGAAAACGTGAAACCGCCAATCGCATGCCGGTTGATCTCCTCTAGGTACCGATCGACTTCCGCTTTGTTTTCATCGATGAATTCTTCTATTGCTTCGTTCTCGTCACCGAAGAAAAACCGAACGCCTGTTCCTTGAAGTCGATCGCCATAGGCGAAAGCCTCAAGAACCGGGTCGCTGAACTTCGTCGCTTCCTGAATGAAGTCGTTCATTTTTTTAGTTCGAAGGCGACCGTCGCGAATCGCATTAATTCGATCGGCGGCTTTCGGGTCAAACGCCGCAAAACAAGTAACCGAAATTTCGATGGGGCCGCCATCGATTTCGTCATAAGGAACACCAGTCACTAGGCCGAGGCAGCCGTCGAGATCTA
The DNA here is from genome assembly GCA_034366485.1 of Bdellovibrionales bacterium. Classification (GTDB taxonomy): domain Bacteria; phylum Bdellovibrionota; class Bdellovibrionia; order Bdellovibrionales; family JAMPXM01. Next base: position 2,259 of record JAXMMN010000076.1, on the reverse strand, counting down.
AACTGTCGTCGTTTGGTTCATTTGACATAGCTGAATATCCTATCTGACTTTTTCCAAAGTGCTAAGAAAGAAGTGCCACTCTACTGATCGCCAATAGATTTCTTGCTGGGTCAGAGGGAAGAAAGTAGGTGGTCAATTCTGAATTCTTGTCTATTTTCTGACTTCTCAATTGAACTTTTTCGCCAACGCCTACTTCGGCTAGAAACTCGATCCCAAACTCAAAGGGCCGAAACTGCCGGCTGTTGTCAGTTGTGAAACCATTTTGCTCTATGTGGGCTTCCATCCAGCGAAGATAAACAGAATTGTTAAGATGATGGTTTTGATCAATATCTGAAATAGTCACAATGCGGTCGGCGATTTCATCGGTCGCTGAGAAAATCGGTCGTTCGGTCCGTCTGGAGAGATCGATGTTAAACCGGTAGGTAGGATTTCGGCCCCGCAGCCGTTCTCGTGCTTCGCGGGGAGGAATCACAATTCGCCTGCTCGAACGATCAAAGAGCACGAACGCATGCGCGGCTTCTGCCAGAGTTCGATCGTTCTCAGAGACGCGGTATTCTCGAATCAGCTTTCCGCTCTCAATGCTGGCAACCCATGTTTCAACTTTAACGGGACGATCTGTGGGAATCGATTGAAGTATTCGAAGCTTCGTCGACAAGACAACCCAGCCGCAATCGCGACTAGCATCAAAGCCTCTATAGATGCCAAGCTTCTTTCCGTGTGAAGTGGCGAGGTGGCCCATGGCCATTGAAACAGAAGAAAGCGACATGTTTTTCGAACTCAGGCTGAGATCTGGTTTCAGTGTTGTTTCAAGGTGAAGATGGTCTTTAGGAGTTGAATTCACTTGTTCTAAATGCGTTGAATTGACGATTGCAGTCAACAGAGACTTTATTCGCGGCTAGAGTGGAGCAGGGAATCGGAATTAGGAGTCGAGTGTTGAAGCAAAAGTCTTGTTCGATTTGTCAGGCGCTTGGGGAGCGAATTCGACTTAATTTGTCACGAGCACAAATGCGAACCTACTGGAAATGCAGTGAATGCAACTTTATCGAAGTCGACGCCGTTGATCGCTTGGCGGAAGAAGCAGCGGCAGAGTTTTACCGTAATCATGAAAACTCCGTCGAAGACCCGCGGTATAGAGAGTACGCAAAAGCCGTGGCGGACGAGGCGACTCGCCGCTTAAGTGATGCAAATTCGAGCGGCGTTTTCGGCAAAGCATTGGATTACGGTTGTGGAGCAGGGCCCGTGGTCGCAAGTCTACTTAATGAGCGCGGCATCGCTGCAGACCAATATGACCCGGTGTTTTTTCCTGATGGGATCATCGAAGACTCCTACGCATTGATCGTCGCGTGCGAGGTCGTAGAGCACTTCCGCGAACCTAAATTTGAATTTTCAAAGGTGCGCGATCTGCTTTCCCCTGGTGGATGGTTGGTCGTTCAAACTGAGCGGCTGGATTTTATAGAAAACTTTGAAGACTGGTACTACCGACGGGATCCCACCCACGTTGCTTTTTATTCTGAACGAGCCTTCAGGAGGCTGGGTTTTGAGGTTGGCTTTGATCCCGTGGAAGTCGTTGATAGAAAGCTAGTCAGTATGAGACGTCCCTACTAACGCAGCGTTTTTTGCTATGGGATTCAGCTACAATTTGATTCAATATCGTGTGGCATTTGATTTCGGTTCTATCGAATATTTGGCCGGAGGCTCTGACCGTCAGAAACGAGCTTACCTCGCACTTCGCGAGTTAGATCTATTTCCGTCGCTCGCAAGTTGGACTAACGAAGAAATGGAACTTGGAATCGGCTCGACTTTAGCGGGAAGTATTCCTCTGGATCTTGCCGTCGGCGACAGTGATTTGGACATCGTCACATTTGCAAAAGACACCAAACAAATCGCGGCTCTGTTTAGAGAAAAGTTTTCGGGAATGCAGAACTTTTCCTCTTCCCGAGGAATTATTTTGGGTACTGCGACATTACTGACCAAATTTGATTTTGGCGGTGAAACCTTTGAAATCTTCACGCAAAATGTTCCGCTTCCTCAGCAGAACGCAGTTGTTCACATGTTGGTCGAGGAGCGTTTGTTGATTTTGGGCGGGGCATCGTTTCGAGAAAAGGTGATGGAACTTCGCCATCAAGGAATGAAAACTGAGCCTGCATTTGGTCAAGTACTTGGGCTTGAAGAGCCCTATCGTGAGCTTCTTCAGCTTGAAGAGCTGAGCGACAGTGAATTACGAATTCGATTTAGTAGCTGCTTTTAAGATTTCATCTG
>JAXMMN010000075.1:0-8720 GCA_034366485.1 Bdellovibrionales bacterium | reverse complement strand
AGCTCAACCAGTTAAATGCTTTCAAAGCTGCTTGGTTCATGTCTTCAGCCAAGACGTTCGCTCGGTTCTGAAGAACAGCGAATGCGACAAGTGCTGGGATCGCGACGATCAAACCGAATGCCGTTGCGTTCATCGCTTCTGCGATACCCGCAGCAAGAAGTGACGCTTTTTCAGCTGGGTTTGCGTAAGAAACCGCGGCAAACGATTTAATCATACCAGTGATTGTTCCGAGAAGACCTGTCAACGTTGCTACGTTTCCGAGCATCGCTAGGAAGCCGACGCGTTTATCGAGCAATGCGTTTTCATGAAGAAGTACTTCATCCATTTTACCTTGGATTTCTTCACGACCACCGAACGAACGAGCGACGACTGCGCCAGCAGCAACCGCGCGCGCAACAGGAGAAGTTGCCTTAGCCGCTTCAGCCTTTTGCACAACAGCTTCCATTTCACCACGGCGAACCGAATCTTCAAAGGTAGCGACAAACGCCATTTGGCTGACTTTTCGTTTGCCGAAAAGTGCAACTGCGCGCTCGATCATAATTGCGATCGATGCCAGCTGGAAACCAAGAATTGGCCACATCCAGAATCCACCATGTTCGAAGGCTGTTGCGATTTTCGTTAGCATTTCCATGTCCGTCTCCCTTACTTTCAAACCTTTGATCTAAATGATTCAAAGTTTCGTCTCGTCCCCACGAGAAATTGTTAATCTAAAACGTTCAAATCCGTTTTCATATTTCACTAAAATCGAAGGCTGAAATTCGCCGAACTTTTTGGACGAACATTCAACTTCCCGATCTTCCACGTCTCGTTGGGCCCAGAATCTAGCGAAAGTCTCAAAATGGGTCCACGTGAACGTCGCGAGAGTATCTGGGGGGTGACAATCTGTGTCAACTTGACCACGGGTTTTGGAAGTCATTTCAGAAAGTGACTTCGTTGATGAGCAAAATGACCCAAGACCGGCCACTGGCAAGGATTCGCAATATGACGGCGTATTCAAATTTACTAGGAGTTCGCCTGCTTACTCGTGGTGTCGGTTATGGCAGGCATTAGAAGTAATATTGAAAAAAAAGGAAAAACAGCGGCTTAGAAATAAAACGTTACGCCGGCTCTTACCGGAGAATCGCCCAAAGTTCGAAATCGCGTGCCTGAAGATATAGACGTGATCGCGGTTCCGAATTCGAAATTAAAGCCCACGTTTTCAAGACCCGCGAGAAAAGCCTCTACTCCAGCAAAACCCATGAGCTCAAAACCAGATTCGTTATTACCAGCTGTTTCGATACTCAAAATTCCGGCACCGGCGCCGAGATAGAAGTTAAGATTGTCCTCAGGAAAAATCACTCGATAGAGCTTTAGCATGGCGCCAAATTTCGAGTTGTTTGTTTGAGTGTCGATCCCGAGAGAAGCAGAAAGTCCAAGATCGGCACCGGGCCAGTACTGGAGGGCGATGCCGGGAAGCTCTGTGCTGGATTGATTTTTAAAACCAAGTCCCAATCGATTGGATAGGTCTTTGGCTTCGGCCAATTGAGGAGCTGCAAAGAATGAAACCAAGCAGACGAATACTATTGCTCCAAAATATTTCATTTACTCTACTCCAAACAAAAAATTTAAACCCTCGAGGCTTCATCGTCGCCCAAGTACTTAAGAAAGTTCAAGTTGATTGACGAGCTGCCCAGAACGGTCGTAATTCTAGCAGAGTCGTCGCTTATGAAGTGAGGGCCTGTAGCTCAGCTGGGAGAGCGGAAGCATGGCATGTTTCAGGTCGCAGGTTCGATCCCTGTCAGGTCCACCAAATGTGTCGTATCGGCCGCTGGCCGATACTGCTTTTGCTGCAGGAGCAGCAAAAGATTCTTTTGTGTCGCATCGGCCGACGGCCGAGACTGCTTTTGCTGCAATGGCAGCAAAAGATTTTATTTTTAGCGTGTCGTATTGGCTTACTGCGGGAGCGTCTTTGTGACTGATGCGGAGCTTAAGGCGGCGCTCCTGAAGTATCGGAAGATGACCGTCATTGGTTTTTCCCGAGACCCATCGAAAGCTGCTTATCAAATTCCTACCTATTTAAAGGACGCTGGATACGAAATCTACGGCGTTCACCCATCAGCATCCGAAATTGATGGCACTCCTTGCGCTGACTCACTTAAGGCCGTTCCTCTTGAGTTCAGAAAGTTTGTCGATGTGTTTCGCCCCTCGAACGAGGTGTCTGCGATTGTCGACGAGTGCTTGAAAACCGGTGGTGTTGAAGTCCTGTTTTTTCAGCTTGGAATACAAGACTCCTCAGCAGAGGCGCGCGCCCGTGCCGGTGGAATTCAGGTTGTATCGAACCGCTGCCTGATGGTGGAACACCAGCGCCTGATCGGTACAAAGGCTTAAGTTTTTGGCGAGAGAATTGGGGGCGAAAGACTTGGAAAAGCCTGGCCCGTGTGAACAGTTTTACCATTGAGTACCACTGAGAATCTAATCGGACAGGCTTTTGCAACCATCGCCGATACGCCACAGTATTGGTTCATCGACAAATCAACGGCGGTTTTCAAACGCTCAATTTCAACTTCTCCAGTTGCAACGTAACGAACATGTACCTCTTTGAAAATTCTAGGATGGTCGTCCGTCGTATCGGCTTCCGCCTCAATCGACATTGTGACCAGTGGCTGCTTGTACTTTTTAAGAAGCGCAACCACATCCATTCCAGTGCAGCCACAAATCGAAACCAACATCATTTGTTTCGGACTCATTCCGGTGTCTTCACCAAGTGGAGGTGTCGAATCAAGTGGCACCGAAAAGCCCTCTGGACCACCGGCAAACTTCATTTTTCCGTTCCATTCAATTTTTGACTTCATCTCTAGGTCCTCGATTCTTGAGAACAGTAAAGCAAGCCCATCGTCGAGGGTCAAACCCCCATATCACTAGATGTATGTCGAGATTGGCACTGGCGTTGTTTCGGGAATTTTAAGAAAGCGCAAAGGCGTCCGATAGAGAATGAGACAATCGAGGAAGGGTCTGGCAAGGATGTCGGCACGAATGGCGAGCGAAATCCAAATTAAAATCCAGCGGATCGTCCGTGGATTCTGCGCTGTGCTGTCAACCAGTATCGTGATTGCCAGTCTCTCACTCTTAACGGCTGCCTGCTCTGAAACGCTTTCTGGTGAAGAATTTAATTCGGCCGTCTTAAACAAAAAGTATCTCTACGTTGCAAGTGGAGCCTGCTATTCAGGCGGTGTGGCTGCATCAACCGGGTCTGCGACGATCGCGAAGTATGATCTCACGACCGGCGCACTTGCGGATCTTGTTATTGACTACAATGCGTTCGGCCTCGGTGACATGCCGGCTGCCATTAAATCCTTTGTCGGCGACCAATTTCTCATTGGAATAGAAAACGCCGGCGGACGTCGCCTGGATGTCGTTGCTCGAGATGGGACCGGGCTTACAACTTACCTCACCAACGCTACAGCACTCAACGCGGCATTTCGCGATCTCGTAGTTTTAAGCGACTCATCGATTCTTGTTGCTAAAGCGACAGCCATCGAAAAGTTTGCTCCAAGTCGTGCCAGAGTTACGCAAGGTGCTAACCCGTTCGTCAACGCTCCGGCCGCGCCATGTGCGACCTCTACCACAGTCATGTCATCAACGATCACGTTGCCGGATGGAAAAATCGTTTATGCGCATGCAGCAGCTTCTCCCAACAACAAGATCGGCGTAATTTCAGCTTCTGGCTATGCCGCGGCCGCAAACTGCCTTGCGACGCAAGCCGCTCCAGCCACAACGGCACTTCCTACGGCCGTTGCCTATCATCAATTGTCGGGAAAACTTTTAGCGACATATGCTTCGACAACGTCCGCGAGCAATGTCGTATACAGCTATGACATTGATCTTGCGACCGGAGCTATTTCAAATCCAATTGAAGCATGGCCCGACTTCGCAATCGTATATGGAGCCAGCGAAATGATCGTCGATCAAGAAACGGGTTTCATCTACATCGCCAACGGTGCCGCGACTTACAATAACATCGAGAAGTTTTCGATTTCCAACGGTGTACTGACAAAAATCGGAACGACACCCTTTATAAATACCGGTATTTATACTCGCTGTATTGCGGGACTTGAGATCGCGCCATGATTCGAATAATCCTCGCGGCCGTTCTACTTGTACTCCTGCCGAACGATGCAATGGCGAGATCGCGCGGCAAAGGAAACATCTATTTTGGGGGCGGCTTTTTACGCGAAATTAATTCCTACAAATTCAATTCCACCGAGTCGAACTTCACGGGCTGGGGCGCATCCGGCATCGCGGGAATGGAATTTGAACTGAATGGCGACTTCGGAATTTTTCTGGAAGGCGAGTATGCTAGGCACGAGCTTCTCAATACGCTGCAAAGTACAACGTACCTGGAGAAGGCAACGAACACCGCACTGATCGCCAAAGTGGGTGCCTTCTACGGAATGATAGGACTTGGCGTCGCCGCCAGCCAAAATCAAATCGATGTCGACAATGTGTCAAGCGGCGCGACTGGAAGCAGAACCTCATTTAAGGGACTTGCCTATCATGCTGTTGGTCAATTGACTTTTCCTGCTGAAGATCAAGTTCGGACAGTGCTTGAAGGAAAATTCGGCACAGGTAGTTTTGAAGGCCTCACCTACACCGAATCACAGATCAGTATCCATCTATATTTCATGCCATTTTGATCGACTTACTTAGATAAACTTCGCTATTCTCAGCGAGTATGCGAGTTCTTATCATTCGGTTTTCAAGCTTTGGAGACATCTTCCAAGCTTTGGAAGCAGCAGCCCACATCAAGCGAATCGACCCGTCGGCGACTGTTGATTGGTTGGTTCGTCGCGACTTTGCTCACCTCTTGAAAAATCAAACCTCGATCGATCGGGTCATTGAATTTGATCGAACCCAGAGTGTATTTCGATTGGTTCAAACGAGTTGGCAGTTGGCTTCTGCGTACGATCGCGTTTACGACGCACATTCGAATCTTCGTAGCCTGATTGTCAGACTTGTCATTCGCACGTTCTGGGCGACGCACTTAACATTTTTCAAAAGAAGTCTTTCGATCATAAAAAGACCAAAAGATAGAATTCGGCGTTTTTTGTTTTTCAAGTTTCGACTTCCTGTATTACCGCGGCCGTTTCGCGGTGCCGAAAGTTTTCTTCGACCTCTCAGGATTTGGTATCCGAAGCTTGCCTTTCAGTTCGAACAACCAACCTGGAACGCCAATGGGCCAGTTTGGCCGGAACAACAACCGAAACAACAACCAGCACAACAGCCAGAGCCGATCATTGTAGATTTCCAAAACTGGTCCAGCCAAACCTCAGGTGACATCATTGCATTTGCACCTTCCGCTGCCTGGCCAAACAAACGTTGGCCGATCGATCGGTGGAAAACGTTCGCAGAAAGGTGGCTGAACGCCAATCCCGATGCTAGGTTTCTTCTTCTCGGAGGACCGGAAGATACTTTTCTAAATGAAATTTCTGACACCCTAGGACGCGAGAAAGTCTTCAATTCCGTCGGAAAATCCTCGCTCCTAGAGTCCGCTAAACTTCTGAGCCTTGCGGACGCATTGGTTGCCAACGATACGGGGCTCCTTCACGTGGCTGACAGACTTTTAATTCCATCGGTTGCCATCATCGGTCCGACGGCATTTGGTTATCCGTCCAGTCCATTTGCAAAAGTCGCAGAAACAGAACTTCCGTGCAAGCCGTGCTCGAAAGACGGTCGAGACGCTTGCACCAATGCTGAAAACCTCAAGTGCCTAAAGGCCATCGTCCCAGAGCAAGTTGCAACATTATTAACAGAGGCCTTGCGCGAGCGCCGTCGATGACACTCTTTTTCTATGATCTCCTCCAGCCAATTGCGGTTTTCTTGTTTCGGGTGACCGTTTTCTTTCTTCGAGTTGCCGGGTCTGAGCGCACTGCCAAACTTGTACAAACATTGGAAATTCGAAAATCTAACGGGCGACCTGCTTTTGAGTCGATTCCGATTGAAAAATTCCATGGCAAACGCCCGATTTGGATCCACGCGGCTAGCGGTGAATTTGAATATGCAAAACCAATTGTCCGAGAGCTTCACCAGCAAGGTATTCCCGTCTTTGTGACCTATTTTTCGCCGACCTATCAGCGGAATGTTGAATCCTTTCCGGGCGTGACCGCCTCTTGCGCCCTTCCCTTAGAGAACCGTCGCGAACTTAGAAGCATGATTAGTAAAGTAAATCCGGCGGCGCTACTCATTGCGAGAACCGATACTTGGCCAAACATGGTGCGAGAAAGTTTTTACGCGAAAATTCCAATACTGCTTTTTTCTGCGACCTTTTATGAGGGATCAAAAAGAATCAGTTTATTGGCGAGGTCTTTGACGAAGGCCACATACCACTACATCGACGAAATTCAGTGCGTGAATAAAGACGACCTTCGAATTCTAGCTGAATTTGGATTTCGTCGATCGGTCGTACGCGGCGACACAAGATACGATCAGGTGCTCGCAAGACTTGATCAAACGAAGGGAAATGTCGAAAAGAAGCTTCCCGAAACGCTCAAGGCATCTTTAAGGAGCCTGGTTCTTGTGGCAGGAAGCGTTTGGGAGGAAGACGTCGAGGCATTGATTCCGGCGATCAGCTTAGCCAAGGAAGCCTTGGAAAAAAATGAACTGACCACCGTCCTTGTCCCCCACGAAATTAGCCCCCGCCTGATTCACTTCATTCAAGAGAAGGCAGGGCTCCATGGCCTTTCGACCGCAGTGTTGAGTGAATTAGTAAACAACCCCGATCGCGCAAACGGCCAAGAAAGTGATCTCCTGATCGTTGATCGAGTTGGAATTTTGGCTGAACTTTATCTTGTGGGACAGCTGGCTTTTGTTGGAGGCTCGTTCCGAAAGACCGTCCACTCTGTCATGGAACCGCTGGCCGCCGGATGCCTCACTTTCGTGGGCCCTCGACATAGGAACAATCGGGAAGCCATTGAATTTCAAACTGAAAAAGCCTCTCAAGACTTTGCGGCTGTTCTTGCCGCTAACAATAGCGAAGATCTCAGCAACAAGCTTTTAAGCACTCTTAAAAAATTCAAAATCTTAAGTGCCTCTGATCGCAATGCGATCAGAGACCGAATCCAGAGTCAGGTTCGATTTCGAGGTGGGGCGACCGACGCGGTTATCGAATGGATTAACCGCGTCCAAAAGTAGTTTTATTTTTGAATGTCTTCAGTTCGCTTGATGGGCTTGAGCGACGTCACGATATTCGGTTCTACCGAATAGAGTCCCGGATAAGTCGGTGTGGCCTCACCGAAGACCGACATCAAGCGATCGTTTGGAAGCTCACCGATTGAAATATGCGCTGGAAGATCCCATACAGATTTCGGCCTTGCTTCAACTGTCCGAACAAATCGAACATAGTCAGATCGACCACGAAGACCCAATAGGTACGGTTGGTTTTCGAGCGCTGTTGGATCGTTGATAACTTCGTCACCCAACATTTGTGAGAACTGATAGTAACGTTCCGCTACTTTCAGTGGCTCTTTACGTTCGAATCCTTCACAGACCATCATACCTCTGGCCGCGTGAACATCGAGTTCCGAATCCGGAACCGAGTTTCGCATATACATCTTAAGCTTCGATCGAATGTTGCGAACAATCATAGGACTTAGACGAACTACCGTGCAACGCTCGTAGCCGCCCATTGTGAGTTCCATGCGACGAAGTTCTACCGCAACGTTGGTTCCGCTGCTCACAGAAGCCCCTTCACTTGTTCCGCCCGATTTTGAAACCGAGATTCCAGCATTCAATCCAGAAGCATCGAGGAACTTCGAAACGCCACCTGCTACCAAACCGACCGGACCCTTCGCGACAGCTGCTGTTTTGTCCAAAATACCAGTCGCCATGTTGATCGGATTTAGGCCGTAACTAAATGAATAACCCTCGCTGCGATCAAAAGATGTGTTCGCGCCAACACCAAGCGACATCAAGTTACCGCCGCCTCGCTCGAAATCATAAAGCTTAAAGACGCGAAGCTTTCGCTCCAACTGAAGTGCGTTTTCAAAAATACACGACGCATTGAGATCTGTCCGCGCCATTCGCGCCATTGCCTTTTGGCTGAAGCTCATGGACTTCTCAGCATCCGGCTTCATTCGAAGCATGAGATTTTCCATAATAAAGACGCAAGTCTTTGTCATTTGCTCTGGCGTGAGAATACCAACATCGAAGAGATTTGTTTTCAGCTCTTCAAGCATTTGCTGTTTTGTCGGACGCGGCGGAGGAGGGCGCTGCAAGGCCATCGATCCCATATGACGATTGGGATTCAAGACTGTGCGATACGCATCCAAGTGAACCGACTCGAACTTATCAGATGGTTCGAAGCGAGTGAACTGATCCGCAAAAATTGAATAGCTGGATCCTGGAGGAAGAACCTTGTTGCTCGTCGCCAACTTTGGATCGATTTTCAATGCCTGACTGATGAACGCGTGTTCATTTGTCATAGCGAGGTACTCGAGATTTCCAATTCGTAGCAGTTCTGACATTCGAGTTTTCTCGGTCATCTCTTTGACGTATTTCGTATCAAGCGCCGCTTGGCGCTCTAGAAGTCGAGTGACCGACATTTGGTACAGATGTTTGATGTCGCCAAAAAGTTTCGCTCGCTCACTTCTTTCAGATGGCGGAATTTCGTCGTTTGATTTCAACTCATCACAGTCAACGGCACTTCCTGTTGGGCAGCTAACTTCGAGAAGTTCATCTGTAGCACG
>JAXMMN010000074.1:0-3867 GCA_034366485.1 Bdellovibrionales bacterium | reverse complement strand
TGAGCGGGCGCTTAAACCGGCTATCAGCAAGCTTAACGAGAATTGAATTGGCGACGGCGAAGCACAAGAAATTTATGACGAGGGAAACGCATGAAAACACATCGACCCATTTCGGTCGCCAATCGAAAGCTCGCAGCGTTTGAAAGAAGAGTTCTGTGATCGACCCGGTAACCCAGCCGTGTCCCGGGGCGAAGACAAAGGTTTGCGGTAAGAAACCATGACCGCTCATGCCGATACTAGCGTACCAGCGTGCGTCCCACTGGTTGAAGGACTGAATCCAGGCCATGGTTCCCAGGCTTAAGCCATCGGTCATGACATAAATAAAAGCGAGCCAGAGAAAATGTGAGATACTCGATTCGATCGTCAAGCGACGCATAGCGTGTTTATCGTCGAATGTCCTGATTGATCGGTCAACCATCCGTAGGTAGGCTTTTAGCTGAACAAATCTGAAGGGGGACCAAAGTCATGGCCAAACAGCGAATACGCACCGGTTTAAACTCTGTTTTTGTTTCTGGTTTAGTCGTGGGCCTCATTTCTACTTTAGTTGGCTGTTCGGGTTTGAAGATCAAGCGATCGGCAGATGGAAGTCTTGAATCTCCGCCGCCAGCTGATTCACCCGCTGTGGTTGCCGAAGCGAGCGACAATTCTCCAGAGATCCAGTTTCCAGCCGTGGATGTCAGTCAGTGGTCGGCATCGGATCTTGCAAAAACAGGTGTTATCTTTGCTTGGTCGCTTGCTGGTTCGAAAAAGCTTGTGGGGGATTCGGGTTGTCGTTTGAGAATGAGGCAGCGTGAGACCGGCGATACTGTACTTTTGAAAATCGATGCGAAAAACCCTGTCTCGATCCAAGCGCTCAAGCCTGGGACGTGGGACGCAAAGCGCCTGGGATGTGGAGTCACTCGCGTTTGGGACTTAGAGGGTCTAATGCGAGAAGGCTTTGTTGTTAAAGCTGGCTCCATGAGCGTGATCGGCTGGTTTGTATTTGAATTTGATGATCGGCGCCTCGTCACTGTGCGCGAGGGCGGAAGAAAAGAAAACACAGCGATGGTCGTGCAATTGCGAACCGTGGCAGGCGGTTGGCCGTCAAGTGCGTCGACGTTGATTTCTGGGTTTTCCGGCAAAGTCATTCCGCCTGCAGAGAAACTCGAGGTGCGTGACGAGGTCGTCCGTGTAAAAGCACTTTCACTTCGCGACTCGGATGCCAAACTTTTACCGCTCCTAAATCGCTTTCAAGGTTGTGCCTCACAGGGCATGAAGGTCGATCCATTGCGCGCCGGAACATTGAAAATCGAAGTTTCCTATAAAGGCGGTAAGTACGCAGGTTCAAAGACTTCAGGCAGCGATCACGCGCTGAGGGATGATCTTGTTCAATGCATACTTCAGGCGCATGAAACCTTTGTGCTCGAATCGGGTGGCGATTTCACTCTCGAAACGACCTACTAAAAACATGACGGTCAAAGAGCGAATTGAAAAATGTCGAACCGGTGAAGAGCTATCCTTAGTTGCCAAACTTCCTTCCGGTTGGTTCTGTCTTTCTGAATTGCAACCTGTAACGGGGCACATTGCCTACGGCGTGCTCTATGCGGATCCGATTGCGCTCGGGTTCAATGCTTTGACTCCCGCTCGCCGCGCGCAATGGGGCATTGACTCCGGAACGTGTGGCGATGCGCTGATCGAAGTTCTGGGTGCGCTTCGAGCCAACTATGAAACGTGGGGCAATGTTGACCCGTCTCTGCACACCCACATCACAGCGCGCTTTGAATCGGAGCCCGCGCACCTACGGGTAAAAACTCCTCGTGACGCATATGACTGGTCAAAAGGACAAGCCCTGGACTTTTCGACGAGCGAGGTGCAGAGCATTCTTTTGCGCCTAAAATCACATATTGAGAGCCGAACATAATTGTTTCCAGAGCTTGATCTAGAAGAGATCTAGTCATGATCCAGAACATCGATGGTGCAGGTTTCTTGCCGAATTAGCTATGGCAAACTCGTAGAACGAGGTTTGACATGCGAACGACATCGGCAATTATATCGGCGACTTTCGGTCTGATTTTTTTAGCTAGCTCCATCGGAACTGCGAACTCGTTAGAAGTTCACGAGCAGGAATTTCAGAATCTCATCTGGGAAGGCGATCAGTGGGAAGAAGAGGTGGATGCGGAGATCGCATACGGACTCCAAGATCCAGGAATGTATCTTGTTTGGAAGAAGCCCTATCCGAAGCCGCCAGACCTTTCGGCGTCAGATATAAAATCTGTCGAGCGTGCACTTCGAAGTTCAAACCTTGCGCCGGATTCGGAATGCCGACTTTCCCGCGAGCAAATCGAGTTCTCTGAGATCGAACTCACTAAGGTAGATCGCGATGTTTGTCAGACATCTTCAGGACCACGAACCAAGCAAATCGTTTGGTTAAAGGCAACCCAAGGTCTCTACGCCTGTGAAGATGGAAAAGTCGCGATGGCGGTTAAGAGTTCGATTGGATCGAACGGACTATTCAAAGAAAAAGAAGGCGATCGAAAAACCCCAGTAGGTAGTTATTGGTTGGGTCTTCCGAGAACGTCCGAGAAATTTGGGATATTCATTCCCGTCGGATATCCAAATGCGAGTGACGTGAAGGCTGGGCGCACTGGAAGTGCGATCGGCATTCATGGGCCACTTCGTTATGGAATTTTCGCATCACCGTGTGCGGTAGAAGGCAGTCTCTCGCGAAACTGGACAGCCGGGTGTTTGGCCGCTGGCCGCGACACGCAAGTGATGAATCTTTCAAAATGGATGGTCAAGAACTGGCCGATCCAATTGATCGTCCAGCCCTAAAACAAATCACGCGTTAACTGAGTAAGAATTCGAAATCTTTTTGGCTGAGTCGACTGCTGACTTGAAGCATGTCGGCATCCGTTTCCACAGCGGTCGTTCCGGGTTCGCCAAAAAGCGCATCAAAGCGTTTACTCTTAAGGTCTTTAAGAACTTCGATTTTTTCTTCGACTGAATCGCGAATGATGTACCGATACACCTGTACGGCTTTGGTTTGTCCAATGCGATGGGCGCGATCGGTTGCCTGGTTTTCCACTGCAGGATTCCACCATGGTTCAATGTGGAAGATGTAGCTGGCTTTCACCAAGTTAAGACCAACGCCTCCCGTTTTCAGCGTCATCAACATCACGGCGCCGCCTTTGTATTCATCAAAGCCGCGCAGTTTTCTTTCTCGTTCAACCCGCGAATCCGAACCGCTCATTTCAAAGAACGGTACTCCCGCGGCTGTCAGCGCAAGCCTGATGCGTTCGAACGTCGCCAGGAACTGCGTGAAGACAAGTGCACTCGAGCCCTCTTGCGTGATTTCGGTGAGCGCTTCGACAAGCGTTGAAATTTTGGGTGGCTCTCCATCGTACTTCACGCCGGGAATTCCGCGTGGGTCCGAGCAGACTTGGCGCAGACGCAAAAGTGCGGTCAACATTTGTAGCTGCGTCTTTCCTTCGCCTTCTTTTGAAATCTGGTCGCGAATCTGCCGATTGTAGCTCGTTGCGATATCGCGGTAGATCTTTCGTTGCTCGTCGTCGAAAGGAAGGCGCATCGTTGTTTCAGTTTTTTCCGGCAACTGATGCATGACCTGAGACTTTGTTCGGCGAAGCAAAAGAGGTTTCGTTTTAAGTTTAAGTTCATCGAGATCTTCTCTCAAAACTCGAACCGGATTCACGAAGCGCTCGCGGAACGTCGGGAGATCGCCCAATGCGCCTGCAACGCAGAGATCAAACAGAGAATAGAATTCGCCGTAGTGGTTCTCAAGCGGTGTACCAGTGAGGCAGAGTTTGAAATCTGCACGAATTTTTCTCGCCGCTGTCGTTCGCTTCGTAGTGATGGTTTTCAGTGCTTGTG
>JAXMMN010000073.1:0-3625 GCA_034366485.1 Bdellovibrionales bacterium | reverse complement strand
TTCCTCGACGAGATCGGCGAGATGCGGCCACAGATGCAGGTTCGACTGCTGCGTGTTTTGCAAGAAGGTACTTTCACTCCGGTTGGTTCGACAGAACCCAAAAAAGTGGATGTTCGAGTCATCGCGGCTACAAACCGTAACCTTCGCGAGATGGTTGAAAAAGGTGAGTTCCGAGAAGATTTGTACTACCGCTTAAACGTTATCAATATTCGCGTTCCACCTCTTCGCGAGCGCAAAGAAGACATTCCGCTTTTGGCAGAACACTTCCTTGGTAAAGAATCTGAAAAAGGTTTGCCAAAGAAAGTTCTCACCAAGCGTGCACTTGAAAAACTTTATGACTATCCATGGCCAGGTAACGTTCGCGAATTGCAGAACGAAATCGAGCGCATTGTTGTCTTGTCAGGAACAGAGAACAAACTGACCGCTGACATGCTTTCGCCAAAGATTCTCGAAATCGGCGAAAAGGCAAAAGTTCAAGGCGCTCGCGTCCACGGGAAACTAAAGGATGCACTTGAAGAGCTTGAACGCGAGATGATCAAAGAAGGTCTTCGCCGCACTGGCTGGAACAAGTCGAAGCTTGCAAAAGAACTTGGAATCAGTCGCGCAGGCTTGATCATGAAGGTCGAAAAGTACGGCCTCGATAAGCGCCGAATGGCAAAAATCTAGCTCGAACTTCGATTGCCTCGAAACAATTTAGACCCCAGTGCTTCTAAGACGAAGACTGGGGTTTTTCTAAAAGAAATTCCCTAACGAACTGCGAATGATCGCAGGGGCCCAAACGCGGCTCACCCTGTAATTCAATCAAGTATATAGAACCACTGGCATTTCTGCCTCTCTCCGAGGGCCAAATTCGCGGCCCAAGTCTTGCCTTTATGGCGGGCCATGAACCGTACAACTTGGAATCCAGAATGGTCTGCAGCGATTGAACGCATCACAACTCTTGTGGAAGCGATGTTTGCTTGCCGTGCAAAGTTTCGAACACTTGATTCGTTTCTCGAGCCCGTCAGCCGAAGCGCCTATCTCGAACAGGATCTTGTGTTTTTAGAGTCCACTCTCTTTGAAGTGCCAGAAATGATTCGCTCTGTGGTGCCTGGGCAATTTGCATTTCCATTGCGCGTTCGCCGCGCCGGCGCTGATGTGAAAGACATCTCCCTTGTCGGTGTGGCAACGATCGAAGGACTTGCGGCGAGCGATGATACGCGACTGAAGCAGATTGCGGAATTCCTGCACTTGGCAGTTGAATCTCGACTTGATGCCTTTGAACGTCTTTTGGACATTGAGCAACGCGAACAGCAATTGGTTCTTGAGCAAGAGATGCGCGAGAGCAAGAAAGTTGTTCGATTGTATCCACGTGATGCCGGCCCCCGAGAGCATGCGCCACGCAGAGTCAGCGACGAAGAGTCCGACGACACAATCTCCTCGTTTAATTTGCCGGCGTCTGAAGCGGCGCTCGAACTTTCGAAACCGCTTCTTTTGGTCAACGACCATCTTGCGAGAAAGTCACCGTCGTCACAGAAGTCGGTACAGAGTTCGGCGCATGAAAAAATCGCGATCGAAATTTTCAATAAGTCAGGTCATTGGTTTTTTGTCGGATTGAACGACCTTTCGGACGATTCGTTTCGAACGGCACATTCATTCCGCGAGCTTGGACGAATGATTGTGTTCATTTCGAATCTCGCCGAAGTTTCTATCGAAAAACAGCTTCGACTTGCAGAGGTATTCGCGGCCACCAAAGGCGAATCGGATGCGCCATCGGTGATCGCGTTCGTCGATGAAGATCCCAAAGCTCTTGTCGCACGCGGAACCGTGCTCCCGCACTTGCTTGATGCGATGGCGATGATCCATGTCCCTGCCGCACTTGCACTTAGCACGTCCAGTGGTGCGCCGATCGCTGGTCACCGAACTTTCGGTGTGCTTTTGCGCGAAATTACCGCAACTCTACTTGGTCGCCCTGCGATGCGCGAGGGTCTTGAGGGTGCATCCGTCATTCCGCTCAATGGTCGATGGCAACGCGACGATAGTCCAAACCCGACGTTCCATTGATTGATGTCTGAATCGGTGGCACGATTCAGAGGTGATCAATACAACAAGTACCACCGCAATAGCCAATGCCGTCACTCCTGAGCTCAACCACGAGATCCAGTCATTTCTTGGATCTTTGATGGGGGCAGGAAAATTTGAAATCCACCCACTTGCTGGAGATGCATCGGCACGTCGATATTTTCGAGTTGTTGCACACGATGAGTCCTGGGTCCTGATGCTTTGGGAGCCCTTCGTCGACGATGGTCGCTATCCTTTTCTCAGCGTACGGTCGCACTTCGAAAAGCACGGCGTTGCAGTACCCAAGGTCGTTGGTATGCGTCCGGAAAAAGGCCTCGTGCTGCTCGAAGACCTGGGAGATCTCACCCTCGAAAGAAAATTCTGGGAAAATCAGAATCAGGCTTCAGCGATGCCTTACTACCGGCAGACGATCGACGAACTTTTAAAAATGCATTACGACGCGTCTTTCGATCGATCATCGCCCTGCGTGGCCTTTACTGTCGAGTTCGATACCGCCAAACTTCTTTGGGAAATGAACTACGGCCGAGAGCACCTGCTTGAAGGTCTCTGCCAAGTGAAGCTTTCAGAAATCGAGAAAAAAGAACTGCAATCGGTTTTCACTTCGATTTGCGAAACTCTTCACCGAGAACCGAAGTTCATCGCCCACCGGGATTTCCACTCTCGCAACGTCATGCTGAAGCACGGAAAAGTGCGAGTGATCGACTTTCAGGACGCGCGAATGGGATCGATTCAATACGATCTTGTTAGTCTTTTGAGGGATTCTTATGTGGATCTCAACGACGACTCGATCAAAGAACTTTTAAGTTACTACCTCGCCGGCCGTGAAGAAAAATCGCGACAGAATCCGGGGCTCCTACCTTCGATCTCGCGCGATCAGTTTGATCATATATTTGAAGTTCAAACGATTCAGCGCTGCTTCAAGGCGTGCGGAAGCTTTGCAAGCTTCAAAATGCTTCGAAGCGACACTCGGTACTTGAAGTATCTCGCGCCGACTTTGAAAACGGTCCGTCGAAGTCTTCAGGCATTTCCGCAGTATTCTTCATTCTTCAAAATCCTTGAAAGCAATGGCGTCTTCGATCAGTCGTTCGACGCGAACTAGGACTTTTTATGCAGGCTTTTTTACTGGCAGCAGGACTAGGAACTCGGCTTCGACCGGTGACCGATGCCTATGCTAAGCCGGCCGTCCCATTTTTGAATGTGCCTCTGCTATTTTGGTCTCTTGAATTGGTTCAACAGCTAAAGCCAACGTCTCTTGTCATCAATCTGCACCACCTCCCGCAGACCGTGCAAAACTTGATGAAGTCTCCAGCGGCGCGATCTCTTATCCCATCTTGGTCGCTGGAAGCCGATGCTCCTTTGGGAAGCGGTGGAGCGCTAACGTTTGCAGCAAGCCAGGGACTTTTAACGGACGAGGAATTGATCGTAGCGAATGCCGATGAAGTTATTCTTCCTCTCAATAAAACGGCGATGTCACGGCTTCTTGCGAAGCATCGGCAAAGTGGAGCGATTGCGACCTTGCTAACAATGCGACACGCAGATGCAGGTACAAAGTTCGGTGGTGTTT
>JAXMMN010000072.1:0-1563 GCA_034366485.1 Bdellovibrionales bacterium | reverse complement strand
TCATCGTTGATCAGGAAGAAAATGAGCGGCTTCTAGAAAGTTTAGCCGCACACTACAAAACTCAATGTGCAAAATAAGTTTTTCGACACCAATCAGAGTCCGAGCGGAAGTCCGTCTGAGTTGAACGCGAAACTTTGCGCTTGACCGTCCTTCGTGGTTCTCGACCAGGAGGCTAAACGTCCGTCTTGAGAAAACGTCATCGTGTCGTTAACCACTTCAAAATCTGTGTGGTACTTCACGATGATCGACGTGCCGAGTTCCATAGACTTTGCGCCGCAGACTCCTTGGCTTGCAAGGATACGAAGTTCGACAGCTGCGTTGTTGAGTCCCGCAAACTCAGATCCAGGGTTGATGTCTGGAAGTTTCACGTAACCTTGCGGATCGGCATCAGGATGGCCGGGGCGCATTTCTAATTTGTGGCTTGAGACTTTTTCGACTGTGCAGAATGCGCCGGAAACTCTGCAGACTAGATTTTGACGTTGGTAAGGACCACCCTCTGGAGTTCGCGAAGTATTTCGATTGGCAAGATTCGAAGCATGGACAGCCATCTTCAGAGCTGCGCGTCTTAGATCAGCGCAATTAAATTTCGAGAGATCACCAACGTTGTATTTTGTGTCGACTTGCGTTCCGGGGCCTTTCGATGCCACAGCTTGAGACGGCTTCGGCTGGAGCTCCGGAGTCGCTAGCAAATTGGACTTTGCGCCAAACGGACCCGGCTTGTAGGTGGCACCGATGGCGGCGACGCAAAACGTGCCAATCACGAAGTTGCCGATTAGAAGGCGGCTAAGTAGGGGGCGAAGTATGCGACTTGTCGTGACTGGGTTAACCTGCATGTTAGCTTCCTTTGTTTGCCGTTCACCAATAAGTTGAGCAAATCTTAAACGCCAATTCAAGAAGGCACTTCATTGAAGCCGTAGAAAGCTCTATACTGAGCCTAGGAAACATATTTGGCGCGGTCCGTAAGGAAAATCACTATGAGTGAAATCAACGACAAAATAGATCTATTCATGGATGCCGGCTTGAAAGCGGTTTCGCGCTCTCGATCGCTGTTTTACACAGGGCAAGGTTTGTTCTTACCATTGATCGATATGCTTGTTCATCAGCGTCGGCCGCGCCTTCCGACGGACGATCCACAGTTGTTTCAGGCTGCTCGAAAATCTCTGCATGACCTTCTGGAAGCAGACGTTGCGAGAATCCGCGACGGTGTTTATCCGGTTGATGTTTTGCGCTTTGAGTCGCCGATCAAACATTTCTTAAGGATTCCTGTGCTCTTTCGAGAAGGTGTAAAAGCGGCTCTGCGAAAAAGAAACAAGAAGTCACAAGAGTTTGGCGACGTCGCAAAAGATCTACTGTCTGATGTTCCGGACTACTATCGAAGAAATTTCCACTTTCAGCCTGACGGTTATCTTTCGGATCTCTCTGCGGACCTTTATGAACATCAGGTCGAGGTTTTATTTGCTGGTGCTGCAGACTCGATGCGCCGCCTGATCATTGAACCAATGAAGGCGCATTTTGCATCCATTGGTGCAAGTGAAGACTGCGAAGGGCTGCACTTTCTTGAAG
>JAXMMN010000071.1:0-2288 GCA_034366485.1 Bdellovibrionales bacterium | reverse complement strand
CTTTAAACCAAAAATAATTCGTAATGAAGGGCAATAAGTGTACTTGCAACAATTTAAATAACTGTCGAGTCATCGACCAAAGCTTTACCCTCGACATGATTCCCATCGTTCGACTTAGCCGAGACGCTCACCACTGCACTTCCGGAAAAATGAAGCGGCTTTCCGAATGAATTCAATCCTAAGTTAAGAGAGCCTTGATCTTCGAACGCACGATCGAAATGTGCGTTGAACTCGCGTGAGGAGGTTGAAACTGTAATGCTGACATCTTTAACAGGATTTTGAGTTATCGCCGGATACAGCTTCAATGATGAGCCATTAAAAACTGCGGAGAAATGAATTGAGCCGCTAACAGAGTCTGAATTTACAGTTGCGAGTTCGGTGCGTTTCGATGGTAGCGGCGCCTGATCTTTTTCAAAGTATGCCTGACTAGTTTTTTTATCCAGCGGACGCCAGAGGCCTGCCTCAATATTTTCTGCCGACAAAGCAGCATCGGTACAATTTATACTTCCAGAGAAAATCCAGTCTTTGCCTTGGACGCCGGTAGCTGAGATTAATTTAAGATGCGCGAACCGATCTCCTTCTACCTTCATTCGGTGGAATTCGAATCCCTCTAAGCTGTTTTTTTGCATTACGTTTAAGTCGACCCCATCATCACGATGGACAGCCGGATACACTGCTACTCTTTTCGCCTTGAGGCTCGCCTTTAAACGAACAAGCCCTTTTTCAGAACCGCCAAAATATGGGGAAGCAACGCTGAGAGTTTGTCTTTCTTCGAGTTGCGGTAGCAATTCAGTGAATTTGCCTTGAAACGAATGAAACAAGCGACGCTTGCATTCTTTCGATTCGGAAATCTCACTAGGAAGGTCGGCAAACGCTTTAAGTATCTGATCCAATGCTCGCAGTGCGGGAAGTTCGTCGCTCAAATCTTGAACTGGCCAGAGCGATCTCAAACCTTTGAGAAACTCTTGAACGTCCTCTCTCAACTTAGCAGAACATTTTATTTCGGGTCCCATCTCGATCGCCTCGAAGAGCTCGAGATTTTCCATGAAGCCAGCCTGAGTTAGATTTCCAGAGCCCACCAACAGTAGCGCCCGGCGTTCTTCAATAAGGAGCCACACCTTAGGATGAAATGTTCGTCTTGTCGGCGCAGCCGTTGCGACATACTCCCTGCCTGCCAACTTCAGCGCGGGAGCTTCCTGATAAGCCCGACTTAGACCAATTCGATCAGAAATAATCAGGAAGTTCGAAAGACGATTTGTTTTGATTCGTGGCCATACTGACGATTCAAAAAACGCCAAACTAAGAGTGAACGTCGTGCCGAGAACGTGGATCGGCTCGTAGACGGCGAGGACATCTCCGAGTTTGAGACGGGGTACGGAGTTTTCCATGAAACTTCATGATATTTATCTAGCGCAGGCTGGTCACGATGATTGCACTCAACCGAGATCGCCCGAGTCGAAGGGCTAGCTATAAAATGATCTGGCCAGCAGGATGACATATTTTCTTATCAAATTTCACAAGACACCTACCCGATGCTTGAAACCCAGAACCGTATGAATGCAGGCATTCAAGAGTGGTCATCTAATCGCTTTTACAACGGGCGACTTAAGCCCGATGACAGCAATCGAGACCGAGATGTTTTAAGTGGCGTATCAAGCGCGTCGGGCCTACTAGGAACGTCGCCTGTGAATCTCATTCGGCACGGCGGGAGTTCACAGAACAACGCTAACCTGACAGAGGCGGCGATGGTTGCGGACCTAGTCCAGGCACTCAGCGACGACGGGTACTTGCCATTTGCAGAGATCGGCATCGTGACACCGCACCGCGCACAAGCCGGCGCAATTTGCGGTGCGCTTCAGGCCAAAATTGGAATCGGTGATGCCCAGCGAATCTTAGTTGACACCGTCGAGCGCTTCCAAGGTCAAGAACGTGAAGCAATGATCTTCTCCATTGGTGTCGAACACGAGCAACACACGCCAGGTGAGAAAGAGTTCTTGTCCGATGGTCGGCGCTTGAATGTCGCCGTGACCAGGGCAAGAAGTCGTTTCTACTGCTTTGCACCCGAGAAACTTATGACCAACTCGCTATTTTTGCCGAAGGAAAATCATCTCAAGAGCCTTTTAGGGTGGTGCGATTCTTCAAAAGGCAATCACGCCAAAAAGACGAAAAGCATTGCTTAGGAAGATTTCAATTTTGCACTCTAGCTATTTATGCTGCTTTCCCATTCGAAGTTACACCTAGTTGTGCGAGGACGGCGCCAAGGCGCCGTTGCCAAACGCCCGGTGGAT
>JAXMMN010000070.1:0-3759 GCA_034366485.1 Bdellovibrionales bacterium | reverse complement strand
GTATCACCTCGTGAACAAGCTTTCGATGCCGGTGGCAAAAGTCGATGTATCACTGGATTCTGATGGCCGGTTGCTGTCATTGAAAGTGATCCCAACGACGGTCGCACAGGCGAAGTAAGCAGACTCGACCAAGGTCGGCGAAAGTCGCCTCGGTTTCACACGAAATAGTTAGCTTAACAATTTAAAAGCCAGGCGAATCGCCTGGCTTTTTTTTGCCGTCCACGGAAGTCTTTTTCGCTCTCGAAGCGCTATGAAAATTCCGATAAAAACACATGGTTATCAATGACCCTTTTGAGAAGCCGAAACCGTCTGAATCCTCGGAATCCTTGGATCAGCGAGGAATCACTCATTCGGCGCTTCCTTTGGATCGCGTGGCTTCGCACGTCGCGGATCTCGTGCTCCTTGCGCCGATCATGGCGCTCGCAATGGCTCCGTTTCGAAGAGCCGTGACAGAGGCTCGTCTCCTTGACCGTATGGTCGAATCGGACATCGCAATTGTGCAAAGTCTTTTTGCTGCGATCTTTGTCGGCGTGATTTGGGAAACCGCATTTGTGTCTTTCTGGGGAACAACACCGGGGCGCGCGATCTTTGGACTTCGCATCGTCGATGTTTGGACGGGTGAAAAACCACGTCCGTTTCATGCGTTTCTTCGTGCGCTGGCTTGGTGGGGAAGTGCACTTGTCTTAGGTGCGCCATTCTTTGGAGTTTACAGCAACGTCAAACGTCGACCGCTTCACGACCGCGTTGCGGACACGGAAGTTCGTTCGGTAAACACTCGTCGTCAGTCGGCGCCGCCAAAGATGACGGAACTGGCGTTTGGTTCGCTGCTAACGACGGCGACTTTGTTTTTTGCCTCTCTCGTTTTGACGACACAGATGATGGTGATTCGCGAACACGCGGATCAGGCGACGGCCGCGGCCGAACCAAAGCTTTGCAACGAAGTGACTGTTGCCCAAGAAGATTGGGAAAAACAAGAAAGCGTTCCGCCTCGTATTGCAGTTGCGTTGAGCCTCACGGCTGCTGGCTTTGTGGACTCCGCTTGTTTAGAAACCGAAGCGGACTATGCGCTGTGGAACAACAGTGGTCGCTTGCTTGGGTACCTTTCCAAGGGGCTTTCGCGATTTACACATGATCCGGAAGAATCTGAAAAGTATTTTTCAAAAGTCTGTGACCTTGAACCAGATTCTGATGCTTGTCGTCTTGTTGGTTGGTATCGCGATCTTTCCGACGTCAAAGAAGCCGAGGGCGCCGACGAAGGGCAGTTGGCAGAAAAAATCGAGGCGCTGGCAAGACGCATGATCGCACAGGGTTCTCGCGTTGCGAGATCTGGAACTGAAGCTCCTGACTGGTACCGCTTGATAGTTTTAAAGGAACTTTTTTTACAAAAGGCCGATCCCGAACTGACCTTGAAGCTGACTTTGGATTCTGGTCGGCATCTGGCCATCGGAGCAAAACTTGTCGAGTATCGCGCACGGGCCCTCTGGCGAATGGGGCAAAAGGACGACGCGAAGTCGACCGTCTTTGCATCGGCGGATGCGCTTCCGCGAAGAAGCCGCGTTGTTTTAACGTCGTGGCTTTGTAGTCGTGAGCTATATGAGTCGTCTTGTTCGCAAGACGCCTTCCGCGCTTGTGAAATGATGGAAGGAGCCGCCGATGAGGCCAATGGCGATTTTGCGGTGCCGTCATTCTTGCTAGCAAGTGCAAGGCACGCCGAATGCCGCATCGGAAAAGGGCGCGGCACTTCGAACCTCTTAGCTTCGCTTTCAAAGCACGTGGTCGAGGATCGCGGTCGAGAACTTTTTGAATCTATCAGGCTTCTTCGTTCTAGCGAGCGCGAAAAGGGCTTAGATCTTTTACGAAAGATCGCAGCCAGCGACGAACTTGACGAAGACCTCTTTGTCACTGAAGCCAACATTCGCCTGATCGAGGAACTTTCGAAGTCACCGGCGAAAGATCAAAGCGCAGCGAAGGAACTTCTCGCGCTTCGCGAAAGATGGTTCACGTCACCGGGCGCTAGACGTTATGCTGACTGGGGCCGAGCCCTTTTCGAAGCGCTCGCGAATCGCGGGGAATGGAACAAGGCGGCCGAAGTCGGAATTCTATTGGGTTCAGACTTTGAATTCGATCGCGGACTTCAGAATCGAATTGCCGTTGCAGCTTGGAAGGCCGGAAAGCAAAAGCTAGCCGCTGAACTTTTGGACTCGGTCGAAAAGACGAGGTTTCCGGCAAGTCTTGAAGATAAAGATTCCGAAGTCATTCAAGCCATTCGCCGATCTGGCAGGCGCAAATGATATTTCCGCTTCTGCGTGGTCTTTTGTGGTTTCACCGCGCACCGATCACGTGGATCATGGTGGCCTTGAACGTCGGAATGTTTGCTTTAACTTTTCCTGCGTACATCGCGGCTGATCAAGCGATCGAGGATCTCCTCGACAACGATGCATTTATTGCGACCAACGGACTTCTGTTTGCGGCGACGATGGATGTTTCAAAAGAACCAGAAAGTGTTCGTTTGCTTGCAAGCCGAACGCTCGAAGGAAATGAAGACGCAAAACAATTGTTAGGTCACTTGGCGTTTCGCCGCGCTGACTTTATGGGAAAAATGAAGGCGGAACTTCGAGCAAAACCCATCGTAAAAATCACCGGCGCTCGAACGACGGCCTCGGTTTCGGCCTTCAGCCAATTGCCTGGTGATCAGGTTTTGATTGAGGCCTGGCACAAGTCAATTGAAAGGCTTTGGTCGATTCAGCAGGTCCATCCCTCCTATCGGATGGGACTCAGCGACGGAAATTCAAATCTCCTTCGTTGGTTCACTTACCAGATCACACATTCAGGCGCAGTCCATTTATTCTGGAATATGTTGTTCTTGTTGTTGTTCGGAACTTTCATCGAGCACACGCGCGGTTCGAAAGCGATGGCAGCAACGGTATGGGCTGGTGGTTTTGGCGGCGCGATTGCGTTTGTCCTCCTCTCGGGCCTGACTGCTTCACCGATGGTGGGGGCGAGTGCTGCAGTTTCAAGTTTGATTGCGATGGCAGCAAGTGACACCAAACGAAGACTTCCATTTGTGTATTGGCTTTTGCCATTTCGCGGATACTACGGAGTCGCGTGGCTTCCAGCGTGGGTTTTGATTCCAGGTTTCGTCTTGCCAGACTTAAGCGGTTGGTTGTCCTCACAACCTGGCCTATCGGGTGTCGCGTACACCGCGCACATCGGTGGTGCTGTCGTCGGTTTTGCACTTGGTCTTTACTTCAAGGCTCGGCCCGAAGCCTTTCAGGAACTCGCCCAAGGCGTCACCGGCACCGCTGCCTCTTCCACGAAGTTTGCCGCTTAAACGAGTTGTTCACGAGCCGCTTTGGAGATCGCGGCGGGAGACCGGCTGAAAAACTTCGCGCCAGTTGTATTTGGAATCTAGGCGCGAAAGTTTGAGATCACCTAGGCGATGCCCCTGCATCAGCATGTGTTTTTCCCACGTCTCAACACCTTTTTCGATGACTGTCGCTTCGAGCGGCAGAAGCTGCTTTAAATCCAACGCGTAGGCGTAGTGCGGATTTTGCTTTAACGCTCTTTCGAACGCCTCTAGGAACTTTGTGATTTCGTGGCGCGGACGGGGCTCTTGATTTTTGCCGGCGGCCTCGATGAAGGCGCGATAGCGAAGCGGACCATCAAACTCAGGTGCCAGTAAAAAGAAGTCTGGTCGAAAGCCAACCGTGTTCGATGCGATTTCAAGCGATCGTTCGACTTGTGCCGAATCTAATTTTT
>JAXMMN010000069.1:0-2946 GCA_034366485.1 Bdellovibrionales bacterium | reverse complement strand
GCTCCGAGCTTTCAAACTCTGGAGCGCCGATGCTAATCCAGTAGAGAATAATCGACTTCTCTTTCGCCGTCAGTGCTGGTCGATCTTTTGGCATCGATCCGTCTTCAATGGAAAGTTTGACGTCTTTTAGCTGGGCAAGAACCTTTTCGTAAGTCTCAAGATTTACTTTGCCCTTGTTGCCATGAGCGTTCGAGTGGCATTCAATACAGCGTGGTTCAATGACAGCCTTGAAGACAGCTTCGAAGCTATCTGCCGCCGACTCTGGTTGAACGATGTCGCTAGAAGGTGGCACTTTTTGAATTTTGTAATTGCAGCCGAAGGTACAAAAAATCGCGAGAGGCAATACGCAGAACCGCAGGGATATTTTTGTGAATGAAGCTGTCAGGTCTGAATTGGGAGCATCGGGAGGTTCTACACTAAAAACTCCGATCTATGTCGGAATTGCATGAAATTCAGTATCGAGCGATGTTCAGGCGTTTCAGCACAATTTTAACTGAGTCTGCGACGCTGCGCTCGTCTTCCAATCGAAGCAATTGGCACGTGAGACCAGACATCCATTCCTCATGCCGTCGCAAGCTTCTGCCGGTAAGAACTCCCTGATCATATTGTTCGGCCCATGCTAGGAAATCGAGATGGGCCTGGTGCATGTCGCCTCCTGGAAGAATGCGATCGCCGTGGCGCATGGCTTCACGAAGCTTAATTCGAGCCATGCGAACCTCGGTGGAAATTCGCATAAAAACGGCGAGATCAAAAAGCGGAACAAACGGTTCGCTCCAGGAGTCCATCGATCCAGACAGGACCCAAGAGTCGTGTTCTTTCATGTCTGAAAGCATCAAGCGCTGTCGTTCGGAGATCGAGTTTTTTTCGACGAATGGTGGATCGGTTTTTTTCCAATAGTAGTTATCGGAGTCAAAATGAGCTGCGCCAAGTGTTTCTGCCAAGGCTGCACCAAGCGTGGTTGTTCCTGAGCCTGATGCGCCGAAGATATGGATTTTCACTATTTCCAGTTAACATTAAAAGGGTTCGTCGCAAATGTCTTCGTTCTGTGTTACCGGTATCTTATGCATTTTTTAAATTTAGACGGCATGATCGACGACTTAAAAGCCAACCGCATTTCTGAGGGACAGTCATTCAGGTACCTCGTCGGCTACTTTGTGGTGGTGGGCTTTCCATCTCAAATATTTAATAGCGGAGAGCCTGCGCAGAAAACACCAGAGGCATTGCCACTTCTCATTGGCTACGCAATAGGCATTGGACTTTTGTACTGGTTTTTGAGTTCGGTATTTCGGGCCAATCGCGGGGAGCAAGGGAAGCAGTTTTTCCTGAGATACTTCCTTCTTTCCTGGGTGGTGGGTTTCAGAAGTTCGATCGTCACGATCCCGCTCATTGTGATCGTGTCATTCTTGGTGAAGCTAGAGGCCGTAAAGGTTTCGACGGCCGTGTCGATATTTTTTCTCGCGCTACTGATCCTAAGCGTTCTTGGTGGACTGATTTATTACATCTTGAAAATGCACGAAGCATTTCGAGCTCTTGCATCCCACGATCAACTGACTTCGTCAGAGCCCTCGGTTGTGCCATAAAATGCGGATGAGCAGGTTTTTTCTACCGGGCCTTTCGATTCTCATTTCAATGCTTTTGACTGAACACGCAATGGCGTGCCGGGGCGGAGAAAACACACCGACCGACTCGCTTGAATCGGCCTTCAGGGGAGCGTCGACTGTGTTCGTTGGTGAGGTCGTTTCTGTGGAAGAGCGCGCTGGAAAGGACGTTCTCGCAACTTTTAAAGTTTTGAAGTCGTGGAAGGGCTTGAAAAGCGGAACGATCAGCATTCCAGTGCAAACCGGTCGAAGCTGTGACCTAGGCAGATTTGTCGACCTTGGATCAAAGTGGTTTATTCTCGTTGGAAAGATATCAGTGTCCGGACCAGCAAAGGTACCTAGCAAAAAGTCCGAGATCATCGTTGCGACTCAGGGCCACTCTCGTAGATTCTTTGAGCCGAAGGAAGAAGAACTCCTGATAATGGAAATTGAGAAATTCAATTAGCCTGGCCCGGTCGAAGGACCGGGTCATGATCACAGTTTCGCAGCCGAAGTGTTCAAGCGAATTTCTTGGAATGCCGATTAATCTTTGATGGTTTCTAAGCCGGTATTCAAAGATCTAATTCCAACGGACTCACAGCAGTTCGATGCATTTTTTGAGATTTACTCTCAGTCGATTGAGAAGTCGGAACAAAAACCAAAAGATAAGATTCAGGCGATTTGTCACCGAAAAGACTATCTAATCCGTCTCTTGTATTCAGAGTCATCGGTTGCTGGATTTACGCTTTCCTATGTGAATGCCTCAAAGAGGTTTGCGCTGCTTGAATACATGGCGGTCCATCAGTCAAAACGAAGTCATGGTTTTGGAAGTGAACTGTTAAAAGATCTAACGACAAGTCTCTTCGAGAAACAGATAGAGTGGTTGGTGCTGGAGGTGGATTCTCCGTATCAAAATTCCAAAGACAAAGACTCTAGAGTCAGACGAGTTAATTTCTACAAAAAAAATAGCTGCCGAGAGGTCGAGAGTTTTGACTATATTCTTCCGCTTCCCCAAGCACCGGCTGATCTCGGGATGAAGCTTATGCTTTACGATTTGCGAGGTCGCGATAGCGACTCTGTTAGCACGGTGAAGCTGCGCGAAATGGTTCAAGAAATGTACGTCGTGGTCTACGGCTGTGAGGCTGAAGACGCGCGTTTGGAAAAAATGTTTTCAAATTTGCCGAAAAGCTTAAATTTAAAAAAGTGAGGGTCGACAATGTTTAGCGTCTTGAACAATCCAGAATACGTCAACTTTTTTGGAGCTCTTGGCGGCATGGGTGATGCTGTCGGTGGAGTGATTGGAGCTAGTGCACTTCTCTATAGTATGATTGTGTACAAAGAGTCCGTGATGCTGTCGCACTACTCTGAA